>JADFGE010000128.1 GCA_022567855.1 Planctomycetota bacterium
AGTGGCACGGGCATCTTGCCCGTCGCTCGGCGTGCCGACTTCTGCCGACGGCGGTTGCGCGTCAAGCAATGCGAGCAACTTGTTGATCCGTCAGAGAGAACCTAATGCGGGGCCGCATTCGGTGTGCCGACTTGTGCCGGCGGCGAGGGCGCGTTGACGTCCTCGGCCGGACTCGATGCTGCGGACGGCGCGGTCGACGGCTCGACGTCGTCCGTGGCCCAGATCAACTGCTTCACTGTCGCCATTGCGCCTTGCGGCAAGACACTCCAGGTCAGCTTGATCGCCCCGGCCACGGCGAACACCGCGATCAGCGCCACCGGCGCCAGTTCCAATTTGTCGCTCAGATGATGTCGGAAGAACTCGATCAACGCCGTCTGGAACCGCCAGACCGCGGCGCCCACGAACACCAGGAACAGCGCCACCGAATATGAGGAATTGATGGCGATAAGTCCTTGTCCGTCGTTCCACGATGCACTGAGCACCACGCAGCCGACCGTGACGCTGATCGCCAGCACCGCGCCCACATAATCACGTCGGGCGCGACAGATTTTGTAGAAGCTGAACAGGCCGCTTCCGCCCATGATGAAGGCAATCGGCGGCGCGAGCGCAAACCAATTCGTCGGCTCGAACCATTTCCAGCCGAGCCGGGCGAAGTTCAGGCCGAAGACGAGCGCCGCGGCCAGCCCGAGGTAGTAGCCGATCCGGCCGATGAGCCGAGGGCGATCTTCGAACGACGCGAGCAATGCGAAGAGCATGAGAATGGCTGCACTTTGCACGCCGTCGAAAAGGGACTCGCCGGACGTGATGCCAAGGACAGACATCGTCAGCCCCCCAAAGCCCATCGTCAGTGCCGACCCGATGAGCATCTGGTGCGGGACTACGGTCGGTCGGAGATGGTCCTCGGCTGCGGCATCGGTCGGCCGATCAACGTCTTCGGCGTCGTGCGGTGTCCGGATCGTTGTCATCGCAGGGCCTCCGGTGCAAGCGGTCAGCAAGTTTCGTCGGCCTCATTTCGCGCAAGTCCTACCTGCGGGCTGGATTCGCAATCCGACGACGATCTCTGGATTGTCTGTGCGGTCTGGGCAAGGCGATTGCCGGCCAAGCGGTCTGGGTGGCCGAGATTCCAGGGCCATCACGTTGGTCGCGGGCGCCGGATCAGCCAAGCGCGAGCCGGCTCGTCCGGACGTCATTCTTCCTGGAAACCCGACTTGACGAGCTTGATGAGAACTTTGACGGCCTTGTCCGCGCCGGGACCGGTGGCGGTGATTTCGAGGTCGGTACCCTGGGTTGCCGCGAGCATCATCATCTGCATGATCGACTTGCCGTCCACAACATCATCCTGATCGCAGCGGCGCACGGTGACGCGGGGCTCCAATTTCGACGCCGTTTCGACGAATATCATCGCCGGCCTGGCGTGTAGGCCGAGCTTGTTCGGGATGCTGACGATAGCAGAGGCGGAATTGGACACCGATGGACATTCACATTCAAGTAAAGGACAGGTGACAGCAACCGGCGAAGCCTAGCACATCGGGCCGGGCTTTGCCTTTCATCCGGCGCGCGTGCGCCGCCTGTTCAGCGCACGGGAGTCTTGGCGTCGGCTTCTTCTAACAGGGTGACGACATCGGCGGTGGTCGTAGCCTGGCGGAGAAACCGGCGGAACGTCTCTTGGCTGAGATTCCCGAAGATCGCCTCCATCGCGTCCAGATGATCCTCAGGTTGATCCTCCGGACTCAGCAGGAGGAAGATCGAATAGACCGGCTGTTGATCGAGTGCGTTGAACTCGACGCCGGTCGGACTGATACCGATGGCGATGGCCATCTTGTTGATGGCGGAATGTTTGACGTGGGGGACGGCGACGCCGTGCCCGAATCCGGTCGAGCCGCGCTTCTCGCGCTTGATGACCGCTTTGACGAACTCGTCGCGAAGCTCGGGACTCAGGGCCCCGGTCGTGACGAGGGCGTCGATGATCTCGGTAATCGCGGTGTCTCGCCCAGTGGCGACGAGCGTGGGGATGATGGCGTCTTTGACGACGATGTCGAGCAGTTTCATGCCTCGTTCCCGCCGATTGGCGTGTGGTGTTTGTTGTCGCGCAGCTTGCTCTTGTGATCCTTAAGCTGACGGATTGAGCGATCGACGCCGAGGTCGATACAGGCGTACAGGTCCTCGTGGGTGCTGGTGGCGACGAAAGGGTTATGCCGTTCCACGTCGGTGATGATCTCAACAGTGTACCCGTTCTTGGCCTTGTCGATGACCACCTCCACCTGCTGGACGCGATTGAAGTAACGGGGGAACTTCTGCACCTTGCGGGAGGCGTAGTCCTCGATGGCCGCGGTCAGTTCCAGGTGTTTGCCGCTGATCTTGATTTCCATAGAGAGCTCCAGGTCCATTCCGGGCGGGCCGGCCTTATCCGGCGCTGCGCCGGCTGGGTATATCGTCTTGGGTGGCGTGCGGCTCGGAGGGCGAGTCGGCTTTGGCGTCGTCGTCATCGTCGGCTCCGGGCAGGCTCTTGCTCCCCTCGGACGAGGGCTGGGTCGTCCTCTGGATCGTCTCATGGGGAGGGATGAGCACGCCGCCGCTTATCGTGAATCGCATCGCTTCCTCCACGGAGATGGGCAAATCGATCGTGTCGCCGCGAGGGACGGTGATCGTGTAGCCCGTAGCCGGGACCGGCGAGCTGGGGATGAAAACGGTGACCGCATCACCCGATTGGGTCGCGATTGATCGCATCGTGTTGCCCGTGAGCAGGCCGATCGCCCAGAGCCCCTTGCGCGGATACTGCACCAACACCACCCGGCTGAATTGCATCTTCTGATCGTCGCTGAACAGAAAATCCACCACCTGCTTGACGTGTGGGTAGACGTGTTTGAACACGGGCACCGTCGTGATGACGCCTTCGATCTTCCGGTAGATTCGTCGGCCCAAAAAGCCGCCCAGGAGTCTTCCCGCAAAGTACACCGCGACAATCGCGACCACGATCCCGATCATGCGCATGTACCAGCGGGCTTCCCACCAACTGTAAATCTTGTCCGATCGCAGCGCTGCGATGATTGCCGCATCTTGCGAGGTGTCGGTATCAGGGATTCCTAGCGCCAATCGCTCAGCCGTCAACTCCTCGGGCGTCGGTTTGAACGCGTTGACCTCGGCCAGCGGCTCCCAAACCTTCGCGGCATTGTTCAGACTGAGGCGAATCCAGCCGTTGACCGGGTCGGCGATGTTGTTGTCGACGAACTGGTACGCCTTGACCATGATCCACAGCGTGAGCACGGACGGCAGCAGGATCACCAGCCCGCGAACAAAAAACCGCTTGAAATCAGAGGAGAAGGTGCGTGCCGGAGTTTGAGTCGTCGTCATGGATCGTGTTTCGTCCAGGCACGGACGCGCCGTCGAACGACGATCACGTCAGTGTCATACTGTACGTCCGGGGCCGTAAACCATCAAACGGCGAGACCTGGGATATTCCAGTGAGGTCCTTGGTCAATAGCGCAACGGCCGGAGCGTCACGACGACCGTCAGGTAGGCTCCGGCGCGGCGTGCCCGGACTCGAACGCGGTCCCCAACCTGTTTTGATCCGATAATCGCCTGCAATTCCGCCAAAGTGCGGGCCGGCTCGCTGTCGATCGAGACGATGATGTCGCCCACGCGGAGTTGGCTTCGCCGTGCCGCGGACCCCGGCAGCAGGCTCTCGATCAGCACCCCGTCATTGCTGCCGTTCGGTCGGCTCTGGATGCCGAGCGAGGCGTCACCGGGACTGATGGTCGTGTCGATCTTCGGCCGAGTCGTCAGCCATTGCCGCCAGGCGCGTTCGATCTCGTCAAGCGGCATGTCGAAGCACAGCTCAAAGGCCTTGCCGCCGGTGGCGTCCTCGCGGAAATTGGCAACGAGGTATTCGTACCACTGCGTGAGCTTTCCCTGATCCGCGACGAACTCGAAGATCGACCGGACCTGGGGATACAGTTGACCGGCCCTGGCCATGAACCGATCGTCGGTAATGACGAACAGGTTCTTCCATTTCATCAGTCGACCGCTCCGGGCGCGGCTCTTGACGACGTTGTGCCGTTCGTTGGGGTGAAACTCGATCGTACCATCGTCGTGCAGCGTGTAATCCTCGTACAGCGACGCGAGCCCTTCCTGTATCCACAATGGGTGTCGCTGGCGGAGTTGATCCATATGCACGTAGTGCAGGGCATGGACGAACTCGTGCCGCAGCGCCCCGCCGATGTCGCGCGCGATCAGTCGGCGACGAGCGTGTTCGTAGATGCCCCCGATGTTGTCCGCGCTGAAGATGCGGTCGCCGTCGCGGGGGGTCGGCACGGCGATGAGCAGATACGAGCGCGGCTCGACATCAAAAAGCGCGCTCTGAAGGTGGTCCGCTTCTCTTTGGAGCATCTGCCGCATCTCGCGATGGGAGACCGGGTCCAGCGCGGTGGCGTAGGCGATGCGCCGTTGCTCATCGCGTTCGTACCGATAGTGCTCGGTGCCATATGTTGCTTTCCATAGGTCCAGAGCGTTGTCAGCCCTTCGAGCGGCGCGGCGCTGAAGCCGCTGAATCACCACCTGGTACTTGGGGTGCTCGCGAATGGCCTCCAGGTCGGGGTCGCCGACGATCTGGTCAAGGTCGCGGAAACCGGCCCGGACGGCCCGAATGAGATACGACGCGCTGCGGTCCGGCTCGCCCTTGAGGCTGTACGCACAGGCTGCGTTGTACAACATGACCGGGTGGTGGGGGTGGTCGGCGAGATACTGCTCGATCAGTTGAATCGCCGTGTCGTAATCGCCGTCACGAAAAGTGTTGAAGATCCGCCGTTCGAGCGTGACCGAAGGAACGAAGTCTTGACCGTTGGCGTGTGTCGCCGCGAGTAGGGCCAGTATGACAGCCAGAGACTTGAGCCAGCGCGTTCGCATCGCTCGATAGTTTAGCGCGCTTCGGTCGCCTTGGGGCGATCGGGTGCTTGGGGCTTTACGGATTTCTCGACCATCGCCTGGGTGACGATCGTCGGTTGCTGGTCGAGCCACTGACGCCATTGACGCTCGATCTCGTCGATCGGCATCTCGAAAGTGTGCTTCAGCGCCGCGAGGCCGGAGGTGTCGTCATCAAACTCGTTGATGTAGTAGTGATACCACGACTCGAGCCGGCCGCGCTCGGCCATGAACCGAAAGAGCGATCGAAGCTGGGGGTAGGCGCGGGCGGCCTCTGCGCGCAGGTTCTGTTTCGACAGGGCAAAGACTTGCGACCAACGCATCAGTCGCCCGGTGCGGGCCAGGCGCTTGGTGAGGTTGTGGCGATCATTTGGCGGGAAAACGACTGAACCGTCGTCGATCAGCTCGTAGTCTTCGAAAAGCGCGGCCAGGCCTTCCTGGATCCACAGCGCGTGCTCCTGTCCGAGTTGGTCCATGTGACGGTGGTGCAGCACGTGGACGAACTCGTGGCGAAGCGACCGGTCGGTGTCAACGGTGATCAGCTCACGTCGGTAGTGCCGGTACACGCCGGGGGCATGAGGATTGCGCAAGTGGTCTGCGGCGTCGTCCTCGCTGAGCAGCGCGATGAGGACGTAATGCTGCGGCGGATCGCCGAACAACATTCGCCCGAGAAGCTCGGCCTGATCGTGCAAGGATCGGCGTAGGGTCTGCTGCTCAGCGTCATCCAGGGCGGTGACGTAATTGATGCGCAAGCGTTCGTCGGACTCGATCCGATAGGCGGATGAAGCGGTGCGCTCACGCCAGGTCTCGATCCGGCGTTTGGCCAGCAGCGGATCGGCGGCATCGCGGGCGTGAAGGATCGCTTGGTAGATCGGATGATCGTGCAACGGCCGAAGGTCCGGATCGCGGCGCATGTGGCTGAAATCGCCGAACCCGGCCTTGACGGCATCGATGAGCAGCGATGCGCCGCGCTCGGGTTCATGCAGTCGACACTGCACGCAGGCAGCGTTGTAGAGCATGACCGCGTCGTGGGGACGGTCCTGGAGATGTTGTGAAATAAGCTCGGCCGCGCGGGCGTCGTCATGGTCGGCGAGCCGACGGTAAATCTCCTCCTCCAACGCCGTGCCGCCGGCGCCGACCGCAGCCGCACACAAAAGTGCAGCGACCACAACTGCCGCAGCGCGGCCGAGCCATCGCGCCCCGTTCTCCATCTTTCTTCGCCTCCTCCTCGCGCCGTCCGGCAACCGTATAAAGATTGCCATATCGAATCTAGCCCGGTTTGGAGCGGATGCAAGCGCGAATTTCAAACCGGCAAAATATGGACCCGGTCGTCATTCACGCTCAGGCGATTGGACCCGAAAAGTCGGATCGCTTCGGGGTAGGCGATGCACTCCTGCGTGAAAACGCGCGCAGCAAGCGAGTCGGGATCGTCGTTCGGCAGGATAGGGCAGGTGCGCTGCAAGATAATGGGCCCGTGGTCGTACTCCGCGTCCACGAAATGAACGGTGCATCCGGAGAAGCGACCCCCGGAATCAAGGACCGCCTGATGAACGACCTGCCCGTGCATTCCCTCGCCGCCGAACTCGGGCAACAGGGCGGGGTGGATGTTCATGGCCCGCCCGGCGAACGGCTCGTCCACTCTGAACCAGCGCAGGTAGCCGCACAGGCATACGAGCTCGATACGCTTCTCTATCAGCGCAGCCGAGATGGAATCGTGCATGTCATCTTCGCCGGCGAAATCGCGCTGCCGAACGATTCGCACCTCGAGCCCACGCCCTTGTGCCAATTCGACTCCGGCGATTTCACCACGCGATGCGATTACCAATTCAACCGATGCGTTCAGTTCACCGGCTTCGATGTTGTCGAGAATGTTGATTAGCGTCCGCCCGCCGCCGCTGATCAGTGCTGCGATGCGAAGCGGATCGCTCATGCCTCTGTCATATCCCCAGCTTCGATGCCGGCGGTCGGAGGTGAGGCGAAGGGGATGGGACGGCACTCTTGATTGACTGCGACCATGGTGAGCCGGGCTTCGGTGACGTGCACCGTCTCGCCGGACGAGAGTCGATCAGCCTCGACGTGGATACGGATCTTGATCGAGGTTGTGCCGGTGTGTTCCGTAGAGGTGTAGAAGCTCACCGCGTCGCCGATGAAGACGGGCGCGCGGAAATCGACCTTTTCGATCGAGACGGTGACCCATCGGTGCAGGGCGAGCTTTCGGGCCTCGATGAATCCCGCTTGGTCGAGATAGGAGAGGATCACCCCGCCGAAGATCGTGCCGTAGACGTTCGCGTCCCGCGGCATCATCACGACCCGCAGCGCCGGCGGTTGCTTGGTGTCATCACTCATAGGAACCATCATCTGCGAGGGGAGGGGTTTGGACAAGTTGGATGGATCGGCGACGATGAGTGTTTGCCGTGATACGCATCAGAAAAGACACTCCTTCGCCTCATCAGGTTTTCATACGGGGCATGTCAGGGATGTTTTTTTGGGGGGGCAAGGGTTCGGAAGATTCATCCTGATACTCTTCCACTACAGGTCCACGCCTGCCGTCGTTCTAACGGGCGCTATATGCTACCGCTGCCCATGAAGAAGAAAATCCCGGCATTCGTGATTTCCGTAGTAGCCGATATCGCCGCTGAGAGTGAGACTCACGCCTCGTTGGACAGCCTCTTCTTGTATGCAGGCGCGCCCGGGGAT
>JADFGE010000129.1 GCA_022567855.1 Planctomycetota bacterium
CTGCACGCCCAACGACACGCGGCTGAACCCAAGGCGTCGCAGGAGCTTGAGTTGCTCGAGCGATGTCACGCGCGGGTCGATCTCGATTGAGATCTCGACGTCGTCAGCGACATTGAACGCGTCCGTCAGCGCGCTGTGGACTCGTTCGATGTCACCGCACGAAAGGTACGTCGGCGTTCCGCCTCCCCAATGGATTTGACGTACGGGGCGTTGTGAGCCTTCCAACGAGGCGATCCAGCGGATCTCCTGCTCAAGGGCGCTCAAATAGTCTGTGGTCCGTGCGTCAGCGTCCTTGGCGGATTTGCGCAGGATCGTGCGATTGCACGCACAGAACTTGCACAGCGCTTCGCAAAACGGAAGGTGCAGGTAGAGCGACAAATCTCGGGCCGGGGTCCGGCCCGCGGCATCGGCGCGAATCGCAGCCGCTTCGTCCGGTTCGATATCGTGCCACCACGTCGGCATGGGGTATGAAACATGCCGAGGCAGCGACAGGCCCGCGTAGCGCTCGAAGACTTCATGATCAACGACGGACAAGCTGGGCATGGCTGCCTCCTTCACAGATGACCGGCTCATCGACTTCGACGTTTGCCGGTGAGAGCTCCGCGTCGATACTTTGGGGCAACGGTGCGGCCGACGACACCGCGCCGGGCCAATCCCCGTCGCTCATGATCGATTCCACATACGCGCAGATCGCACGGTCGGCCGCCTCCGCCGCGCTCTTGAGTTCCACCTGGGTCAGAAGTGCCTCTGCAAATCGATCGACCTGTGCCTCGAGCTGCCGGGCGTCGATCACACGGATCCCGTCGATCGCCGCGACGCCTTCCGTTGAGCCGAACGTATTGAAGTCGACGATCGTCAACGGGCGGGCGGCGTAGTCACGAAGACCCGCAAGCTGTTGCGCCCTGAGAATTGGCTCCCTGCGATCGACGCCGAGGAACACGACGTCCGCCTCGGCGATGGCGTCGGTGACGGCCGGTTCAGAATACTTGTGTACGAGAAGGCGTCGTCCTTGTCCGATCGCCTTTCGAAGCAGCTTGATCATGCGTTGCCTGCCTTCGCCGCGGTAGATAATGGTCAGGTTCCGGCTCGGGACGTCGAACGACTCGATCAAGGACCGCAGTATGGACAGCGAGGTGGTTGAACCGCCCAGGACCACACAGTTGGCGCTGTGAAGCGCGGGCTGCATCGTCTTGACGAGATCGCGCAACGCGGCGAAACAATACTCGCAACTGAACCGGCCCCAAGGCGTAGATTGACGCAAATCCTCAACGAGCAAACGCACTTGGTTGATAAGCTGATCGGTCAACGATCCGGCCGTCTGGCCATGCCGCGCCATCCGGCAAGCGGACGCGAGTTGCGCCAAAACCTCACTATCACCCGGGAGCGAGCTGTTCAGTCCGGCGGCGGTCCGCAGCATGTGATGCAACGCATCGACGCCGCGCAAGACGTTCACCGGCAGATCCGTGTCGTGATCGCCGAACAAGTGTCGTGTCACGTTCTTGACGGTCTTGTCGAACGAATGATCGTTAGGGTCGTAGTCGAGGAACCCGTAGAACTCGAAACGGTTACAAGTGTTCCACAGCCAGCACTCACGGAACTCGTTCTCGCGATGGATCGTCTGGAGCACCTGGAGGGTGTCGAACTGCGGGCGTTTGATGCGACGGAAATCTTGCCGCGTCACATGCGTCATGGCGGGCCCCATGCCGCTATCGAGCCGGTTCGACATTGACACGCCCACCATCGTGAGCGACTCGATCGCGGCCCGAAGATCGACCGCGGATTGCCTTTCCTTCAGCAGCGGCGTGACCGGTGCGTGATCGTGATCGGAATTGACCGAGTGTGAGCCACGGCGAGCAAGTAGGCTCAGCGCCTTGATGAACGGCTCGAACGTATTGAGGCTCGGGCAGAGAAACAGCTCGCCGCCGGTCTGGGCGAACTGCTCGGCGTAGGTGATTCCGATCTCCTCGATCGTTTCCAAACAGTCGGCGGTGAAGCTGATGGGGCACACCAGCAGGCGTTTCTCGCCGCGCGCCGCCAGATCCGCCATCGCTGTTTCCGTGGACGGCTCCAGCCACGGAACCGGACCGAGTTTGCTCTGAAACGACAAGCTAGTGCGCTCGCTCGGCCAACCGAGCCGTTCGTTGACGAGCTCAACTGACCGCCGCACCTGCCCTTCATAAGGATCGCCCGCTTTCACATAGGACTGCGGAAGCGAGTGCGTGGAATACAACAAGAACGCATTCTCCGGCGTCAGGCCATGCGCTTGCGCTTGGTCGTAAATCAATTGCGCTTGCGCGTCGATGTAACCGACGTCGTCGTACCACGTGTTGTGGACTTCTATGTTCAGTTGCAGTCCGAGCTGTAGCACGGTCTTGTAGAGCACCTCAAGCGCCGTGCCTGTCGACGGCCCGCTGTATTGCGGATACATCGGAATGACGACCAGATCAGTGACGCCCGCTTCGACGATTTGTTGCACTACGTTGCCGATGCTTGGGTTCGCGTAGCGCATTGCGTAGAAGACCTGCCAATCGTTTGACAAGTGCGCCTTGAGCGCCGAAACCTGATCCTCAGTGATGAACTTCAGCGGCGAGCCGCGATCAGTCCAGATCTTGCGATAGGCGTGGGCGGATCTCGGCCCCCGGAATTGGGCGATCATCCGCGCCAGAGGGTAGTTCAACCACCGCCAGCGCCGCGGCAGTTTGATGACGTAGGGATCGCTCAGGAACTGTGTGAGATAGCGGCGGACCGACTTTGTATCGTGGTGGTCCGGCGTGCCGAGGTTGATCAATAACACACCGCGGCGCCTTTCGTAAAGGCAGACGCACTCGGTGTGACCACCAGAGCAGCCGGCACACGTCGTCGTGGACGTTGCCATGAGTGAGTTTTCCGTGTCTTGGAGTTCTCGCGTGGGAGTACCAGACGTATCGAGCGCGCAAGGTTAGACAGGCGGGGCGCGCGGGATACAAACGCGAGAATCAACAGTCCGCGGCGTGACTCGTAGTTCGGCCAGGCGGATCACGGTCCAAGGAGGCGCCACGACAACAGCACATCCAAAGACCCCAATCAGGTGGCGCCAGACTTCGCGCCATCGGGGTTGCCATCGGCCCAGCGATCGGCGGAACCCGTGCACGACAATTCCGGCCACCAAGATCACCGGCGTTTGCTTGAGCAATTCCCGTCCAACCTCCGATGCCGCGACTTCGTGGTGAACGACCGCACAGACCAGCAGGAACGCCAAGGCCGCGCCGCGGCGGGTGCGGAACCGCAGGAACGGCGCGTCGAGGAGCTTCAGGACGAAAACCAGGACGGTCAGACACAGGGCGACGAACGGGAGCCACTTGCCCTCCTCCGGATGCGCGAGCATGGACCGGCCAACGCTCACGAGGACCGGCACATGAATCAGGATCAACAGCATCCACCACGCCCGCCGAGCGGTGGGCGCGAGCCGATGGGTTCGGCTGGTGGGCTGGTGGGACATAGTGCCTCGTTATTATCGGCCAGCGGCCGGTGATAAGGCAAATCGGACGACCAACACCGTGCCCCGCTTCGCCCAAGGGCCACCAGTTCCGCAGGAATTCACGCGGAGCGGGCGGCTTACGAGCCGCGCCGGGACACACAGGTCTGTAGCGAGCCGGCCCGTGTCGGGCCGGTGGATGCGGCATACAGATGGCGCTCGGATGCACGGTGAGTTCGGGCGTCCACCGGGTTGACACAGCCCGGCTCGCTGGGGCTGGCATAACCCCGACACGATCCTACTGACGTCGAATCCGCTACGCTCCCCAGTATGACGAGGGTCGGGGCGGTCGCTCCCGAGCAACACGAAACACGTATCCTCGAAACGGCCAGAGGTTTCTGGGGGTTTGGCTACGCGGCCGCGCCGGCGCCGGTGCGCAGATTCGGTAGATCGAAAAGGTATTGGTCAACCCGCTGACCCGCCGCCTCGAGGATGTAGACGCTGTGGTCGGTGTCCAGATCCAGCACGGGAAGCTCGCCGTTCTCGTTGCGGCACGCCTCGTCGAGAATGCGAACCACCGGCCGACAAGGCTGCCGAAAGTTCAGGGCAACGATTACCGCCTTTCGGCTGTTCGAGAGTAGGACCAACGACCCGATCGGAAACGGGGGAAGCCGGCGGATCATCAGGTATCGGACGACCGGATCGAACCAGCCGTCGAACCGCTTACTGTTGAAGTCGCCCAGGGCCGCGACGGTGGGGTAGTTGTGACGGTTCCGATCATTCAGCAGATTGTCGAGCACGTTGGCGGCGGCGATGATTCGACAAAAGATGTGAATGTCCGTGCTTTGCTGGGGACCGTGATGACGCCCTCTGGTGCTCACGGCTTGGTCCGGCCAGCCCGTTCCGTCGAAACGCTGATGGTGGTTGAGCACCGCATGGCGGGCCGTGGCCGGAAACCTGGAGATGTCAAGCATCGTGCGTCCCCTGAAGACATGATCGCGATATGTCTCCAGGGCGTCGGGGTCGTCCGGTCCCGATTCCATCGGGGCGTGAATCTCGTGATGTTGTCTGGGTCCTTGCTTCATCCCCGCCTTACCGATGTCGTGCAACATCGCCCCGAGCCCCAGCGGTACGACGTCTCTCGCATGCTCCGGAGCCAACTGCGGACGTTGATCCACGAGATACGTTTCCATCTCCAAGCCAACGAGAACGGACAGGAACGCGACGTTGGCGCTATGCGTGAAGACGTGGCTGGGATCGGCGAGCAGTTGATGGCTGAGGTGCGCGTATTGACCGCTGCTGAGGAGTTCGAAAACGAGATCGGTGATCGTTTGACGGTACGATTGCAACTGAGCGCCCGAGAGGCTCGCCACGGAGAGTCGGCTGAAATCCTTCTTCAGTTGGTTGAAAACTTCCATCCTCGCCACCGCGAGGTTCGGTGCGACGGCGACGTCGAGATCGGCCGTCGCGTCGTGGCGAACCCAGACCTCGGTGACGCCGAGCCGTCGCAGGTTGTTGATCATGCGAGCATCCAGGGTGACCCCGGGGCGAAGCAGCTCGGTGGAGGGACGGCGCGGATGGGGAATCGATCCTCCCATCTCCATCCCCGGTTCGAGACTGGCTACAGTGCATAACAGCATGCGCGGAAACTCTCCGGCCTAAATGGATCGCCTCGATATTGGTCGGAACACCGGCCAGAGGAGGTTAGCTGGACGGCGTTATCAATCGAAAGGATGGACCGCTTGCGGCGATCCAGTTTATGGCAACGTCTCATAATCGCCGGTCGGGGGCACGTCGCGCTCACGACGTCGCATGCCACGCGATCGGCCACAGCATGGGCCCGACGACGTCCAGTCCCTTGCCGTCACCGTACCTGTGGTGGGGGGCCGACCTTCACAAGCGGGCGGCGTCCGGCCGTTCGACCTAGGCTGTAGGTTGTGAGTTGGGCTGGCGTCATTCTTGGCATTGCACTGGCGGCGATCCCACCGCTGACGAATGACCAGCGCGTTCGCCTGGCCACGGCCTTCGATGGGCGCGATCATCAGGAAGCAGCGTTCGTCGCGCTCGTGGAGAACGTGCGCCTCTGGACGCCGGGCGTCGGCGATGCTCCGATCCGCTTGCAGCCCAACCTTACGGCGATGCTTGGGGATCCGGAGGCCTACCGCGGGTCGTTGTGTCAGATCGCCGGCCGCGTTCAACAGCAAACGCCGCTGTCCGCGCTCTACCAGGGCGTCACAGAGTGGTTCGTACGCGACGAGTCCGGTCGACCAATCCTGGTTTATGTCGTGGGCCATGAGGGCGATCCCACCATCTCCGATGGGCAAGCGGTGGTGCTTCACGGGCGGTTCTACAAGCGCGTCGATGCGATCGCGCGCGACGGGGTGTCTCGGAGCTATCCGGCTTTCGTCGGCGCCTTGCCCCGCCGGCCGGTCGCGGCCGATGCGGCGTTGGGCGGCGTACTCGTGGTTGTCATACCCGTCGCCGTTCTACTTGTCATTTTTCTGCTACTCATGCTATACGTACGGCGAAGCCGCGCTGAGCGGCGAATGAGGCGGCTGGTGATCGGCGAACGACCCGAGGTGGACGAATCGCCGGCCTTGCCCGATGATCCCGTCGACGCGCTGAATGAGATGCGCCGTCGCGCCGAAGCAGGCAACGCATGACCGCTACGCGGATTCCAGTCAATGTTCCCGGCTCCGCCTACGACGTGATCATCGATCCAGGGTTGCTCGGGCAGTTGGGACCGCTTGTCTACGAGGTTGCCCCGAGCCGCAGTGCGCTACTTGTGGTTGACAAGAGGATCGCGTCGACGCATGGCCGAGCGGCGCTGACCTCGTTGCAGGGCGCGGGCGTCGAACCGATCGTTGTCGAGCTCGCCGCGGAGGAATCGCAAAAAACGATCGAGACCGCACAGCAACTGTTCGGGGCGATGCTCGGGGCGGGCCTTGACCGCAGCAGCCCGGTGATCGCGCTGGGCGGCGGGATCATTGGCGACACGGCCGGATTTGTGGCGGCTACGTACATGCGGGGCGTGCCGCTGATTCAAGCGCCCACCACGCTCCTGGCGATGGTCGATGCGGCGATCGGGGGCAAGACGGGCGTGAACTTCCCGCTCCCCGGCGGCGGGCTTGGGAAAAACATGGTCGGCGCGTTCTGGCAGCCCAAAGCGGTCATCGTCGATCCGCAAGTGCTTAGCACGCTGAACGCCCGCGACTTCCGTTGCGGCTTGGCGGAATGTGTGAAGTGCGCTCTGATCGCCGATGCGTCATTGCTTCAGTTCCTTGCGACCGAGGCGTCGCGTATCCTCGCCCTCGATCAGGATGTGCTCAGAACGCTGATCGAACGCTGCGTGCGGATCAAGGCCGAGATCGTGGCCGCCGATGAACGTGAGTCCGGGCGCCGGGCTCTGCTGAACCTGGGTCATACCTTCGCCCACGCCATCGAGTCGATTTCGGAATTGAAGGTGCGCCACGGCGAGGCGGTGTCCATCGGTTTGATGGCGGCGGCACACTGCGCCGTAAAGACCGGCCGACTCACCGCTGATCAGCACGAACACATCGAGCAGGTGCTCACAACCTTTGGCCTACCGATTCGTTTGCCCAGCCCGGTCGATGAACAGCGCCTGCTCGCGGCGATGCGTTATGACAAGAAGGCGACGCAGGGCCGGACGCAGCTGATTCTTCCGTCGGGCGTGGGAGGTGCGGAGCTTGTCGGGGACGTGCCGGGGGAGGTGGTGGCGGCGGGCTGGGCCGGCGTCGGGGCATCGGTTGTTCCCACGGCGTGAGCCGTCTACCCTGCCGCTCGCATGGATTCGGCACTGGATCAACGGGAACAATTGTCCCTGTCAAGATCAGTTCGCACGACAGTGATTGCGTGCTCCATCACGGCGATCATCTGGTTGTTGGCGGCGCGCATTCTGGGGCCCTCCGATGCGTGGGACCAAACGCAGCCCCGGACCATGGCCTACACCACGGACATCATCGCCAACGGCCGATGGATCCTGCCCGTGGAACGAGGCGTGTATCCGGCGACGAAGCCGCCGCTGTACAACTGGCTCGCCGTCCCCATGGTGAAGCTGATGGGGTTCTCAAGCGAACTAGCCCACAAGTCACCGAGCGTCGTGTCGCTGCGGGTGTGCTGGCTCATCGTGGGGCG
>JADFGE010000130.1 GCA_022567855.1 Planctomycetota bacterium
CGGCGGATCTGGCCGGCGTCAAAGCGGGCGATGTCCTCGTTGCGTGGGACGGCGAAGAACTGACCGGCCTGAGGCGCATGATGCAACTCCTCCGCGAACGCAAGCCCGGTGATGTCGTAGCCATGACGATCCAACGAGACGGCGCCGTCATCACCGTGGACGTTGAGTTGAAGGCTCGTGACGAGTAGCTAAGAAAAAAGAGGAAAAGGGGACAGAAGTGCTCCGTTGAAAACTGGGGAGCGTCGTCGGATTGGGCCGATGATTGGTCTTGGTCAGGAGGACCAACACCATGTCACGGACGACCAAATCCACACTCGCCCTGGCCAGGACGGCCATGAAGGTGGGAGGCCGGGCTCTGGCGAACTATTCCCACCCCAACAGCCCCAAGAAATTCACCCAACCCTCCCGACTCGTCGGGGTTCGCCATCCTCGCCATCAAACAATTCCTCAAAACCGACTACCGAGGCATGATCGTCATGCTTACGGAGTGGCGCGAACTGCGCAGAGCTCTGAAGCTGCGCTATGTGCCGCATTACTCGACGCTGTGTTACGCCGAAGCACGGCTTCTAAAAAAAAGAACAGTGACGAACTGTTTACGGCCGTTGTTGTCATCGCACGAGCGCTCGGCCTGATCGGTCCCGCCAACACGTTGGCCGTAATCGACTCCACCGGCTTGGAATCGCGGCATGTCTCGACCTACTACGGCCAGCGGTGCGGGCAGAAAAAACGTCGTTTTCCCAAGGTCTCCGTGGTTGTGGATGTGAAAACGCATCTGTGTCTGGCGGCGGCGGTGGAGCGCGGCCCCGGGGCCGATGACATCGTCTTTCATCGATTGGCGCGTGAAGCTCACGATCGACACCCGTTCACGCATCTGCTCGCTGATGCGGGGTATGACGGTGAACATCATCTGGCGTTCCTGCACCAAACACTCAAGGTGATCGGCTGGATTCCACCGCGGCGCGGTCGACCAAGTCTGGATCCGGATCATCAGCCGCCCGGACCGTATCGTCGCCGACTTCATCGTCTTTGGCCGGTGGCCAAGTACGGTCAACGTTGGCAGGTGGAAACGCAGGTGAGCATGCTCAAGCGTCTGTTGCGTTCAGCGTTGACGAGCCGTCGTCGCCACAGCTTGGATCGAGAGATGTATCTGCGGCTGCTGACCCTGAACCTGATGATCCTCAGGCGTATGAAAACACTTTTCAACGGAGCAGTCCCGACCCCTTTTTACACGTGCTTTCGTGGACGGCCGCGTGGCCGTAGCGTCGCATCGAGTCCGGACCGATTCACAACATGCGTCGTCCATTTGCTGTCACCAAATGGACTACCACGCTTCACGCTTCGCCGAAGCTCAGCGAGTTCGGTTTCGGTCTGAGGCCGGTTTACAATCTCCACCCAATCGCTCGGCCGTTGACCGGCAGATGTCGGTAAATCATGAAGCAGCGTTTTGGCGAGATCATCGTTTCTTTGCCAGTGGTAGAGACTTGACCACTGCCAATCTTCTGCTCGCCGAACAAGTTTCGCGCGTTTGGGATTGCGTTCAAGGTAGCGTACAACTGTCCAGAGATGCTCATCACTTTGCACCGGGAATGATTTGAATCTGCCCTGGTAGATCGGTCCGGTGCCTGCGGTGTGAAAATGTGCGTGCCAGCGCTGCGTGTGGGTGAGTGTGAGCCATCGCATGAACTGCGACACTTGATCATCTCGATGCGTTTGTGGCCAGACCACGAGATGCCAGTGGTTCGGCATGATGCAATACGAGAGAATCCGAAGCGGCTCGCGTTGGCAGGCGAGTTGGAGTACCCGCTCAAACGCTTCGTAGTCCGCCGGCTTTGTGAACAACGTCAGGCTGCCAATCGCGCGGTTGAGCACGTGGTAGACGGACCCGCCTTGGATGGATCTGCCTCGCCTGGGCATGTCACTGCTCCTGAAAAAGGGGTCGGGAGTGAATGCCATGTAGCTAAGCGGCAAGTTGCTGGCGTTGCAGACGTTGGCGCGCCTGGGCGCGGGGGATCGTGAGCAGACGGTGTTGCTTCGGGCGGCGTTTGACGGCGCGCGGCTCGATGCGGCCGGGACGCATCGGATTCACAACCAGAGGGAGCGGCGGATCCTTGTCCGCCGGGGCGCGTGGTCTCGCCTCACCCGCTCGCGCGCAGAGCGAACGCAGGGCATCGACGAAGCTGATTCGACGCGGGTCAACCCGCTGCACGTGACCCGCCTTCACCATCTCCATCCGCACGAGGTTGTACGCGATCGCGTACATGATCAGCTCCTTCTGGACACCGGTCACGGTCTGGCAGCGCAGCGTGTGCATCCCCATCGTCTCTTTCAAGCAACGGATGTTGGTCTCGATCTCCCAGCGCCGGCGGTAGAGCGTCATGATCTCCTCCTTGGGATACTGCCCGTGATCAACCAGCGTCGTCAACAGCGTGATCTGCTTCGTTCGGAAGCCGCGGCGACGTACGGTGTAGTGGATCACGCGCACGATCATCGACGGCGGCAGCGCCTCGTACGCGCTGGCAGATATCCACGCCGGGCGCTGCGTGGGCTTGAACCATTCGATCACCTGATCATCCTTCTCAAGCATCTTCAACCGCACCCACACGCCGTGGGGATGCCTCGTCTTCCTCGGGTTGAAGGTCATGATCAGGCGCTGGTGCTTGCGAATCACGGCGTGCAGTTCATGCTGAATATACAGGGCGAAGAAGGCCCAGCCGGCAAAGCCGCGATCGGCGATCACCAGGTCGCCTCGCCGCAGGGCCGGGTGCATCTTCACGCCCTCAGCCAGGTCGTGCGTGAACAACGGCCCCCCGACAATGTGACGAATCAACCCGGTGGCGAGATCGCACAAGATCATCAGGTGCGCGCAGGGGAAGCGGCAGCCGGGTTGCTGGCCCGGCGGATGCCCGAAGCGTTCCATGAGTTCGGGCGTGTCCGGCATGGAGAAGCTGGAGCCGTCGAGAAGAAAGGTGCGATGGCCGCGCCATCGGGCGATGGATTCGGTCGCGTTGAACATACCATCGGTGACCGTGCGCAGCAGGTGCTGGAACATGGTCAGCGGCAAGCGTCGCCGCGCCTGGCAGTACGCCGAGGCGGTGAAGCGCAGCGGCGCAAGATGGCGCAGATGTTCACAGGCGGTGTTGCCGTGAAGGGTCTGAATGAGAAACAGCGAGATGGTGGCCAGTGGGTTGAGCACGCCGTCGCGCCATACATGACCGCTGGCGTAGCAGGCGTCAAGGACGTGTTGGTGCTGAACGAGTTGTGGCAGGGCCTTGACACGGCGTAGCGCGGAAGCGATGGTGTGGGCAGTGACCGTCCTGGTCATGAGCAGACCTCCTGTCTTGGTGGTTTGTGCAACCAACATCATGACCGGAGGTTCTGTTTTGCGCCAGCCCCGCTAAAGCGCGGTGGCAAAAGGACTTACGACTTCGCTACATGGCATTCACTCCCGACCCCTTTTTTCACCGCTGTCGGCGCCAGTTGTCCTGGAGCGCCTTGTCGAAGATCGTGACCGAGGTTTGGAAGAGCATTTGTCTGGCCAGTTGATCCATGAGGAGGCGCTCGTGATGGCGCCTGGCCAGACGCTCCAACTCGGGTCGAACCTGGGCCGGGTCGGCGCCGTCGCCTTGGATTTCGCGCACGAGCGTGAGCACGGCATACCCATGATCGAGCAGCACGGGCGACGAGATCTCTCCCGATTCCAACGACCACAACGCCTGCCGCAACGCCTCGGGGTAGCTCAGGTCGGCGCGGCTGATCGGTTCCAGCAACCCGCCTCGGGCAGCGCTGGAGTCGGTTGAAACCTGCACCGCGACATCGCCAAACGACTCGCCACGGCCCAGGCGCTCGATGGCGGCTTGAGCCTCAGCCAGACCGGGCAGAACCATCAGCCGAGCCTGGCGCTTGGGACCGTGAACCATCTGATACATCCGCTGTATCGCGGATTTGTTGAGCCGAACGTCGCCGCGGACCAAGGCGCGCAGCATGGCGTTGCGGCGCATCAGACGCTGGAACCGCTGCGGACCCAAGCCCTGCCGTGCCCGGACTTCGTCGGCCAGCCGCACGGCCAAGTCGGCGTCTTCACTGAGGGCGTCCAGAAACATTTGCCGCTCAGCTTCGACATCTTGGTCGCTTATTTGCAGCCCTCGGCGAACCAGGGTCTCAGCGGCCACGCGGTCCAGGATCACCTCCTGCAACACCATCGCTCCGGCGGCTTCGTTGAGCAGCGGCCTCAGCTCACCCCACTGAACCACGCGCCCGTTGACCAGAGCGGCTGGTCTGGCGTCAATCACCGTCGAGACGATCTCCCCCTCGCCGCCGCGGCCAGCCGGGGGCGGTGGGGGCGGGTCAGGCGTGCTGATCGCCAAGGGACGTTGTGCGACAATACCGCCGCGACCGGTCGAATCCGCACCCCCCGCGCATGCGAACAGAAAACCGGCGGCCAGTAGTGCGGCCGGACTTCCAATCCCCTTGAGAACGGAATAGCCTTGCATAGCCCTCAAGCGAACCAGCAAACCCGTTGGATGTCAAACGAATGGCCAAGGTGAAGCTACTAATCTGCCCGTATTGTGGCCAGACGCAACCCGAGGTCGAGCGGTGCCGTGGCTGCGGCGGGCTGCTCGAGCCCTTGAGCCGGCAGGCCACCCATAACGCCATGGGGCCGTGGTACGTCCGCGACCCGGATCGCCCGCACCAGCCCGGATGTAGTTACGAAACACTGGTCAAACTCGTGGAGCGTGAGCAGATCGCCAAGCACACGATTATCCGAGGCCCCACCACGCGGCAGTTCTGGACGATCGCCAAGCGGGTGCCGGGCGTGGCCCACCTCCTGGGGTTTTGCCACAAGTGCGCCGCTTCGGTCGATCCCGCTGACCACGGTTGTCATGCCTGCGGCGTCCCCTTTGGGGCCTATTTAGATCGTAACTACCTGGGGCTACCAGAGATACGGCCGTTGCCCTGGGAGGCCCAGCTCGAAGGGAACGACCCGGCCCAGTTCGCCGGCCGGTCGCTTCCGGGCAGCCACTTCGGACAGACGGCAGGCCTTTCGAGCTTCGCCAGTGACGAGGAGCTGCTCAGCGAGGTGGAGGTGGAGGCGGGATCGAGCGGCCCGACGGCGAGGGGCGCCGGGGGCGCGGTCACGTCAGCTCCATCCGAACCCGTGAAGGAGCCGGGACTTGGTTCCGCAGGTGAAACCCCACAAGTCGGTGCGAATCTCTTTGACGACTTCACCGCCGCCGCCGTCACTCGGTCGCTTCAGCGCAAGGTCGCGGCCCAACGGCGTACGATCCGTGGCCTGGGGGCAGCCGTTGTCGTCTTTGTTTTAGTCGCGGCCGTCGTTGGATTGGCGTCGCTTGTCGATGACTCCGGTCCGCAGACCCCTGGTGAAGGGACGCAACGCTCAAGCGACGACAAACGCCCGTCCGCCGATCAAGCCGCCGATGCGCCACAGGTTGCCACGGACCCGCCACCGTCGATCCCCGCGCCGAGCCCCGATGATGCCCTGCCCGCGCCGGCTCAAACAGACCAGGAACCACACGCCGATCCGCCGGGGCAGGATCCGCAAGCGGATTACGCCACCGCGATGCAACTGATCAAGGCAGCCCAGCAGGTTGATCGACCGACCAAGGACCGCATCGCAGATTATGAGGAAGCGCTGCGATTATTCCAAGCCATCGCCTCCGAAGCCCCCGCCGATGCGCAGCCGGATGATCTTCCCGCCGCCATCGAGCGCACCAACAAAGCTCTCGAACGCCTGCGCCTCGAAGATTTCTTCCCGTAAGTAAAAAAAGGGGTCGGGAGTCGTTTCTCCAAATCGCGGCTGAAAGGTCAATAAACGCTGTTTTTTGGAAACGACTCCCGACCCCTTTTTCGCTCGCCTGGGGGGTCAATCTCAACGGTGCGCGCTCTACGCCGCCGATTAGAATGACATGATGTCTCCTGGGACCACGGATGTCGCGCAGCCGGCGCGGGGCGCACCGACAACGCGCACCACCGATCCGGCGCTCGCGAACCGAACGATTCATTTCCTAGGAATCGGCGGCTGCGGGCTCAGCGGCCTGGCGCGAATGCTCGCCGAACAGGGCGCCACATGCACCGGCTCCGATGGCGTTCCCACCGACCTTACCGCCGCCCTGCAAGCCGAAGGCATATCCATCAGCGTCGAACAGTCCGCTGAATCCCTGCCCGCCAACTGCGACCTCGTCATCGCCTCCGCCGCGATCAGTCCCGATCACCCCCAACGCCTGGCCGCACATCAGCGCAACATCCCCGTCCTCAGTTATGCCGAGGCGTTGGGCAAGGTCCAGGCGCTGCGCACCGGCGTGTCGATCGCCGGAACACATGGCAAGAGCACGACCGCCGCCATGCTGTGTCACGTGCTCGTGCAGTGCGGGCTTGATCCAAGCTTCATCGTCGGGGCCGACTGTCCGCAGATCGGCGGGGGCAGTCGAACCGGCGCTGCAACCATTCCAGGGGATGGCCCTTATTCCGGGGGTCCGGGGATACTCGTCGCCGAGGCGTGTGAGTTTGATCGTTCGTTCCACCACCACCGACCCGTCATCGCCCTGATCAACAACGTCGAAGAAGATCACCTGGACATCTACCACAACCTCGAGGCGATTGTCCAAGCGTTCGCTGAGTTTGCCCGACTCTTGCCCGCAGCCACGCAAGGCGGTCGGCTCCTCATCGCACACGACGGCGCGCACCGCGATGCGATCGCTGACAACCTTCGCTGCGCCGTCGAGACGTTCGGCTACAGCCCCGATGCGGATTACCACTTGAAGTTCGAGCCGGCCGAAAGCCGCGTTGCGTTGCGCGCCGCCGGCGATGCGGTTGTGTGCAGATGGAGCAACCGCGCCATGCCCGGGGCTCACAACGCCTTGAACAGCGCCGCCGCCGCTGTGTTGGCGCATTATTTTGGAGCTCAATGGAACGACATCGCCGCGGCGCTATCTTCGTTCCAAGGCGTCAATCGGCGAATGCAGCGCCTGGGAACGCGGCGCATCGCCCACGGCGGGCAGGTGATCGTCTACGATGACTACGGCCATCACCCCACCGAGATCGAGGCGACGTTGCTCGCCCTGCGCGAGACCGAGCGGCCCGCACGGCTCATCTGTGTCTTTCAACCTCACCAGCACAGTCGAACGCGATTCCTGCTGGAGGATTTTGCACGAAGTTTTTCGTCAGCCGACGTTGTTATCGTTCCGCATATCTACTTTGTGCGGGACTCCGAGGTCGAAAAGCACAAGGTGCGGGCGGCGGACCTGGTCGATCGGCTCCGGACACGCGGCGTCACGGCCATGCACCTGTATCCCTTCGACGCCATCGTCGAGCATTTGGACGTGATGTGCCGTGACGGCGATCTGGTGGTCATCATGGGCGCCGGCCCGGTCTGGCAAGTCGCGCGGGATTTCCTGAACAACGTTTAGCCGCCGCGGCTACGCGGCGCCGCCTGTGTAGCCGCCGCGCCCACGCGGCACCGCCTGTGTAGCCGCCGCGGCTACGCGGCGATGGTGCGCAGACGAACGCCCGTTGACGTTCGACCCGCCGTGGCCGGCGGGGCTACAC
>JADFGE010000131.1 GCA_022567855.1 Planctomycetota bacterium
GACGTACCGTACGGCACCCTCACATCTATCGACGAGTCGCCGCTGCAGTTTGGGCTGATTTGGGTTGGCAGTGACGACGGGCTCGTCCACGTGACGCGCGACGGTGGCGAGAGTTGGACCGACGTGACACCGCGCAGCCTGCCGGAGTGGGCGTTGATCAGCATCATCGACGTTTCACCGCACAATCCCGGCACGGCGTATGTCGCGGCCACGCGCTACAAGCAGGACGACTTCGCTCCCTATATCTACATGACGACCGATTACGGGCGTTCCTGGCGGAAGATCGTGCGCGGGATTCCGGACAACCACTTCATCCGCTCCGTCCGCGAGGACCTCGGCCGGCCCGGTCTGTTGTACGCAGCCGGGGAGTTCGGCGTCTACGTGTCGTTCGACGCGGGCGAGCACTGGCAGTCGCTCCAGCTCAACCTGCCGATCGGCGTCGGATTCAAGGACGGCGACCCTGGCGTCCTGTACATCGCCGATACCGTGAATCACAGGGTCCGCAACGTGGACGTGCCCCTCTTCACTGCTCCTCGCATCGTCAGTTGGCAGGAAGTCGAGCCCCAGTAGCCATTGGCGTGGCTCCGTTGTGAGTCCGATTATCAATCGTCATTGATCGTGTTCCGACCGCGGCAATCTGCCGGGTCCGCTGCGGTCGTGCTGTCAGGTGCGTGGTCGCCCATATAACCGACACGTTCGGCAATGCTCATCACATTTCCCGGCGTTGCCTAGGGCGACCGTCCGACGCCTGGGACCGCAAAGAAGTCAGTCTGCGCTTGGTTCCGCTCGGTCACGGAGTAGGTTTTGCATGGACAAACGAAGACTCAAGCGACGGAGCCGCCCTTCAGCACAGCGCTTCGTCCAAACAACACAAATACAGGGCCAGAAACATGAACCAAGAATTGCGACCCTTTACCGTCGGCTGTCGAGGCCTGATCGCGTCCATGCTCGCTCTTGGCATTCTTCCGGTCAGTGCCCTTGGGCAGGATACACCGCCGGACACAATCACCGTGGCGGGCATCGTCCGCGACTTCCTTCCGGGCCATCCGGATTTCGAGGTCACGCCCTCCGATGGCTACGGCCATTACATGGGCAATATCGGTATCGAGCTTGATGACGACGGCAAACCCGTATTTGTCGGCGGCGGCTACAAGGTCAGTCGGGAATGGCGCGACAGCGACAGCAACAAGATCTGCTACACGAAATACGACAGCGATCGCGGCGACAAGGAAGGATCTCAAGGCGCGGCCGATAACGGCGCTATCACCTCTGCCCAGACCTTCGCACAGTGGTTCCGAGACGTGCCCGGAGTAAACATGTCCAGCGTCTATCGGATCACCATTAATCGCCAGACCGACGGCATGTACGAGTACTTGACCAGCGACTTCTTCCCGATCGACGATGCGCTGCTGGGCAACGGCAACGACAGCCATAACTACTTCTTTACCTTTGAAATCGCTGCGGACTTCACCTACGACGCCTCGGCCGGACAGGTCTTGAGGTTCACGGGCGACGACGACGTCTGGGTGTTCATCGATGGCAAGCTGGTTATCGACCTCGGCGGCATCGCGGGCAACACCGACCAGCACATCGATCTGGATCGCCTCGGGTTAGCGGACGGCGAAAGCTACCGCTTGCACTTCTTCCTGGCCGAGCGCCATCAACCCAAGTCACAGTTTCGCTTCGTGACCAACATCTTGTTGGATACCGGCACGATCGTTCCGTCGATCACTGCGGCCTTTGACTAGGGCTCGTTTGAGCGCTCCGTAGCGGCCTGTGCCGCCGCACACTTGCTCTTTCCGCCCCACGGCCGATTGGATCGGCTGGTACGCCTGCCTGGACGGGAAGCGCCCTGGACCCTCAGGGTCTTCCATGTCTGCCGCGACGGCCCGAGCCTACCCTTGGGGCCGATCGCGTTGGGCGCCTGGCCGGTCTTGCACCGCATAACCTGCGCAACCCGCACAATCAGCAAGGTCGCCCGGGATCAGCCGAGATCAACCAGTCGCTACCGAGAGATCGATTCGGATTGCAGGGGATTTGGAGTCACGCCGACGAATCGTACGTTCAAGTCCTGTCCCGGCGGAAATGACACGCTGTGTCTGAACCCTGCCCACGGAAAAGGAAGAAGATATGCGATCACCGCGAGCAACGACCGTTTTGACATACGGCATCCTTTCGCTGGCCGGCGTGTTCTCGTTCTCGCTGCCGGACTCGCTTGTTCCCACTTCCGCCGGCCTGTTCCAAGCGCCGCCGGACGAGATCCGTTTGGCCGGGACGATCCGCGACTTCACCGCAGCTCATCCGGATTTTGACGTCATCCCTGCCGCAGGTCTGGGTCATTATGCGGGCAACGTTGGCTTGGTTCTGGGCGCGGACGGGCAGCCCGTCTTTGTGGGCACGGGCTTTCGGGTCGATACCCAGTGGACAGACGCCGCCAGTCGTCCGATCGCCCCGCATATCTATCAAACTGGGGCTTCGGTCTTTGTAGTGAGCGCGCCGACGTTTAGCAATGGGGCATTCTCGGATACGTACAATTCCTCCATTGGCCCCTACGGCGGGGCGAACGTCGGCCCAGCGCCGACGTTCGTCACCGGTTCAACCATGCCGGTGCTCACCGAGCCTGTGGGATTACCGCCCCTGATCGATCAGGTCGTCTACTCGGGCAGCGGCACCACGGTCATCACCGGCGACATCCACTGCAACACGTTCGAGGTTGGCGGGCAGCAGCGTATCCAGATTGACGGCCACGTCACCATTCTGTGCGAGGTGGATTTCACGGTTCAGCACCAGGGGACAGTATTTGAACTGCTTTCCGGCGCCTCGGTGAGCCTGTACGTGAAGGGGAACACACACTTCCGGGATCAATCGGAGGTCAACTTCAACGGCGACCCAGCCGCCTTTACGATCTATAACCTGGGCACGAATCACATCGACGTACAGGACGGCGCTATTCTCTGTGCGACGGTGATTTCGCCCGACGGGTTGTTTCACCTGCGCAACAATGCCGAGTTCTACGGTACGTTCGTGGGCGGGACGGTTGACATGAGCAACACGTCCGAATTCCATCTTGACACTAGCGGCGCCTCCTTTGATGGCTGCGGCGATGGTTTGGCCGACACGGAAGGTGTCGCCGGCTCCATCAGTAGCGGTGGAATCCTCTCCGCGGCCACGTTCGACGAGTGGTACGACGACGTGCCGGGAGTGAACGTCTCCGGCGTGCACCGGATCACCGTCACGCGCGACGGCTTGGGCGTCTACTCCTTCCTGAGCCCTGATTTCCATCCGATCGATGGGCAGTTGTTGGGGAACCAAGCCCAGAGCAACAACCACTACTTTACCTACGCGATCGACGCCGAGTTCGTCTATGAGCAGTGTCTCGGCCAGTTTGTTGAGTTCAACGGAACCGATGACATGTGGCTGTTCATCGACGGGACGCTGGTTTTGGACATCGGCGGCATCGGGGACAGCACGTCCCAGTACATCGCGCTGGACCGCCTGACCCTCGTGGACGCTGAGACCTATCGCTTCCAGTTGTTCTACGCCCAGCGGCAGGCGTTCCTGGCGACCTTCAATCTGCGAACGAACCTGGTTCTTTCGACGGATGATGTGATGTCTTCGGTTACCGCGATGTTCGACTAGAGCGAGGCGAGCCGGCCCAACGGGCAGTCCCATAATCGTCGTCGAGATGGCGACACCACTTGGCCGGGCCACTTTGGGGTTTCGTGCCACTTCCCCCCTCGCGGCCCCGGCCAGGTGGGCTGCTCGTGGGCCGAGCGAGCCGCTGCACACACATCCGCTCAGCGGTTGAGGGGGGACGGTCAGTCGCGATAAACTGCCCCGCTGAGATTGCTTCACTAGACGGCGCAATCCCACCTCAGCCCAGGATCTGGGTACATCGGGCTTGGGCGCTCAGCCACGAATCGTACGGTTAGCCATACTCAGGTACGCGAGGCCTTGGTCTCTCGCGGGGAGGGTTGATTATGCGCTATGGCGGAACCGACAAGGACGAGAGGAACGGGAAGGTCATCCGAACCGCGGTGACCTGGTCCGGAATGGCTGTACTGGGCGTAGTTGCCTATGTTGTGTCCCAGCCGCGGGCATCGGGAATGTGGCCGCCGCCCCCGCCGGATGTGGTTTCCCTCACAGGAACCATCCGAGACTTCAAGAAGAACCACGTCGACTTCAACATAACCGGACTCGCCGGTCACTACGCGATGAACGTCGCTCTGGACTTGGACGCTGAAGATCGCCCAACGTTCCGGGGCACCGGATTCAGAGTCGCTACACAATGGCGCGACGGCGTCAGCAATCCGATCGCACCGCACCTGTATGGCGGCGGCGTTGGACTGGTGAAGTTGGCCAGCACGCCAACGTTCGGCGGCGGGACAACCGTTGACACGTGGGATTCGTCCGTCGGACCGTATGGCGGACCGAACGTTGGCCCGATGCCGAGCTTCTACACCGGCGCCGAGATGCCGACGATCGAAGTGCCCGCCGACTTGGCGGCGAGGCCGAACGTGGGCATACGCACTTATACCGGCAATAATACGTTCACATTGAATAGCGATCTACACTGTAACGAGCTGTTGATCAACGATGACGCCACGTTGCGAATCGACGGCAACATCAGGATTCTCTGCAGGACGCTATTTCAAATGAAGGACGATGCGAGTATCTCCTTTACGACTGGCTCGTCATTAGTTCTCTATACTCTTGGGGGCGTCAGCATTCAGGATTCCACCATCAACTCCGGTTCGAATGATCCAACTGTCTTCACGATTTACCACCTTGGTAACACAGACATTCTCATCGCAGACGGCGCTGAAGTAATCGCGACGATTGTTGCACCCAACGCTGGGCTGAGAATCAAAGACAAGAGCAACTTCTATGGCACCTATGAGGGTCAAACGCTCAACGTTGCCAACTCGGGCGGCTTCCACTTGGACGAATCCATGCCGCTGGACGCCTGCGGCGTTCTGCTCAGCGACAGCAAGGGTGATGCGGGCATCGCCAGCACCGGCGGGATTGATTCCGCTGACTCATTTGGCCAGTGGTACCGCGACGTGCTGGGCATGAATCTGTCGGCGCCGCACACGATTGAGCTCGTGCGCGATGGCGGCGGTATCTACGAATTCATATCAGATGAGTTCTACCCGATCGATGGGCAGCTCCACGGGAATCAGGGCGACCCTCACAATAATTACTTCACGTTTAGATTCACGGCATACTTCACCTATGAAGCATGTGGCGCCCAGTTCTTTGAGTTCATGGGCTCGGATGACGCCTGGTTGTTCATCGATCGGAGTATGGCGATCGACCTTGGCGGGATCATGCCCGGCACGGATCAGCATGTGGATCTGGATCGCCTTGGGTTGGTCGACGGAGAGATGTATGCGATGCAGTTCTTCTATGCCCATCGCAATCCAACGCAGGCGATGTTCCGCGTTCGCACGAATGTCCCGCTGATTGGCACCGAGGCGGAGTCCGTCAACGCGAGCTTTGATTGATACCATCGCTGCGTCTCGTTCTCGGACGCAACGTCCTTCCATCGAACGACACGGCCGGGGTCGCCACGCCCCCGGCCGTTGCTTTTGGTCGTTCTGGCCCGATTGCCGAGTGGGTGCCCGATAACGACGTGCCGGACTTGAACGGGTTCGCTAGTGCGCTATAAAGGCTTCACTTGCAATACCCGAAGATTCCCATGTGAGTCCAGGGATCCGTCTAGCTACGCCAGACTTCGGTCTCAAACCGAGGTCGGTCGCGGTCGCGCTGTTGCCTGACCGGATCGATGTCGTTGTGCGCAGACGTAACATGGTCGTGACGGCCCGGCGGATTCCGATAACGCTCGGCCTCGATCCGAACACCTGGGCCAAGAGCGTCCGCGAGGCCTCCGATGATCTGCGCGATGTTGTGATCGAGTTGGGCGTCGAGCGGACCCCGACGGCGGTCGTGTACACCAGTCCCACCGAAGCAGTTGATCTGGTCAGCCTCAAGCTGGATTCGCCTTCACAAGCGAGGGCGGCGGCGATTCTCGGTTGTATGGAAACGATCCCGTACCCATTTGACGCGGCTGTCGTCGAGGCGGCGGTGATCGGGCGAGACCGCACCGAAGACAACGCCCAGATCCACGTCGTCGTTGCCGCAGATCGGAAGGACGTCACGGGCGCGATCGTTGAGATGACTGAAGCCGCCGGATTGGAATTCCAGTCCGCGACTCCGATCGCCGCCACCATCATCGCTCGGCTCGCCAGCCGAGCCTTGCGCAATCTGCCCACTGAGCGCGGCTGGCTCTACGTCGGTGATCACGGCTCATTCTTTGTCGTGGGCGGTCGCGGGATCCTGAGATTCGGCCGGGCCATCACGATCGGACTGGAGACGCTCGTTGAAAGCTTGACGCGTCCGATCCGGAGTTCCGGAACCGCCGAGCCGATCGAGCTCGACGCCCGGGAGGCGCGCGACATCCTTTATCGCCGAGGCATCGGAGGGGCGGATGAAGTTGTACGTGACGACCCGCGACTGACGATGAGTCAGCTTGCTCCGCTCGTGCAGCCGGTGCTGCAGCGTTTTGTGGTTGAGCTGCGTCAGTCAATTCGCTTCGGCGTGCCGGAGACCGAGCGTGACTCGGTGATGTTGATCGTGACTGGGCCGGGCAGCGCGGTTCCCGGTTTCGCCGCTCTTCTGGGGCGAGAGTTAGCGTTACCGGTCTCGCTCGATTCGCGCTATACGGCATACGAATACGATTCGCCTGCGTCGGCCGGCAGCGAAGGCAACCTGGCGGTGGCGAATCGCCAGTTCCTCATGCAAATGAATCTCCAGCCCCAAGAGATCACCCAGCGCCGGGACACAAGTCGGCTTCGACGCTGGCTGTGGACCGGCGTCGCCGCCGCGCTTGCGATCATCGCCTTGGACACCCTCTGGCTCCAGGTACGAGTTGGTGAGCTGCGCGAGCAGGAAGCAGGGCTTGCGCACGAGACCGCCGGGCTCGAAAGCCTCCATGACACGCAGGCGCGTCTGGCCGCGGCCGTTCAGGCCATGGATGGCTTGCGAGGAACGATCACGCAGCAAGTCGGAGCCCGCGTTGACTTCCGCGCTGTGTTCCACGAGCTGAGCAGACTCACGCCGCAATCTATCCAGCTCACGACCCTGTCTTTCCGGCGCAACAAAAATCAGATGCATGGAACCGCCGGCGGATATGCGGCGGCCAGCCAAGACGCCGACGGCCAAACCGAGCTCGAGGCCTTCATCGAAGCACTGAAACTCAGCCCGATCATCGACAACGTGGAATTAGTGAACGTGCAGATCGCCTCCGTCGGCGGGACGACGGGCGAGCGATTCGAAGCCGGATTCCAGGCCATTGCGATACCGTCAAGCTCCGCTCTGGAAGCGACGCCCGCCATCGCGGGGGATTCCCAATGATGATCGCGAACCTCGATCGCGCCATCATCGTTCAGTTCCTGATCGGGCTGGCGCTCACCGTCGGCGGCTGGCTGTTCTTCGTTCACCCCAGACTTGACGAGCTTCGCCATCTCGAGATGACCATTGCCGAATCACGCGCGCGTT
>JADFGE010000132.1 GCA_022567855.1 Planctomycetota bacterium
CGGTCGTTGCTTGGGTTCCAAGATGGAAATTGACTGGCGTCGAGGATGACCCTCGACGGACCTGCGCGGCAGCGCTTGCGCTGCCGTCATCATTGCTGCCTTTGATTAGCGGTCCCCCTGGCGCTCGCTCTCTTGTGCTCCTCTCTCTTCTCTTGCGATGGTGACCAGTTTTCGCTTCGCGGCGACGCCTGTCAAGGAAAATCGACATCGAATTTCGGGGATTCTTGACAGATTGTCGTGGAGTGATACCCTAACAATTACCTATCATGGCTCCGGCAGGAGGGTTGAAACGCCATGCGATCGCAGCGGCTGGAACAACTCAATGCGCTGATTCAGGCTGTGCAAGGCCGATTCCAGGGCGACGATCAACCGATCGTGGCGATCGACCGCCAGGCAGTGGGCGACGGCTTGGGCGGGGTGGACTCCGCAGCCTGCGGATGGCGTATTGGGAGGGGTATCCGGGGGCTTATCCGGGGGGCGGTTCACGAATGGTTCGGCTTGGCGGACTTATCCCAACATACCGACGCGGCACAGTTGACGAAAGTGAAACTCCAAACGCCGCTGCCGCGCTGGACGCCGCCGATGGGCATCCTGCTTTATCTGGCCCGTTGCAGTCTCGAAGATTCATCGAATCGCTGCGTGGTTTGGATCGGCAAACACTGCTGGCCGTATCCACATGCCTTGATGCGCCGTGACGATTGTCAACGACAACTGCTGCGACACTCGTTGTTCATTGATTGCCCAAACCAAGCCGGTCGATTGTGGGCGATCGAATCGGCGGCGCGGTGTCCGGCGGTGGCGGCGGTCATCGCGGATGGAAGCGGACTTGTCATGGCGCACACGCGTCGGCTGCAACTGGCGGCTGAGGCCGGCTCGGCTTTGCTGTTGCTCGCCCGCCCGCCTCACGAGTTGGATCGCCTTTCCGCCGCCGCGACACGATGGTTGGTGAGCTGTGCGCCTTCGACACGCACAGCGCCCACATGGAATGTTCAACTACTGCGCTGCAAAGGATTGCAGCGTGGATCAGAGGTTCTCCGCCACGACGATGGATGTGAACGGCGGTGGACGATGGAGTGGAATCGTGCCCAGGGCGGTGTCGCTATACATGCCCCATTGGTCGGTCGACCTGCTCCTGCGGCGCAACCGCGACCCGCTTCGATCCGCAGATCGGCTTGAGCCGGGATCGAAGGAGTATGTAGATGTGGGGCGCCACGCTTCGTCGGCGCCTCCGCGAAGCGTGCAGGATCATGGTCGACAACAGTTCGCATGCTTCGCCCTATCGGGCCGAAGCATGGCACCCGCGCGCACGACAAGCGTTTCGCGCAACGTTCCGCCGATCCTTTTATATACAACGACCGCCGGCCGGCAGATTGTCATCAGGCGATGTGAACAAGCCGCCGCCGCCGGTGTGCGCGAAACAATGACGCTTGCCCACGCCAGGGCGCTGCTGCCGCGCGGCAATGTGTTGGTCAAGCCCCATCAGCCGCACCGTGAACTGACGGCACTCAAAGCGCTGGCCAGATGGGCGCTGCGGTTCTCGCCGATCGTCGCGGTTGATCCACCGGATGGTGTGCTGATCGACATCGCCGGCTGCGAACGTTTGTTTCACGGCGAACGACAATTGCTCACAACCATCACCACCGCCGTTGCGCATCTGGGATTCCAAAATCGTTTGGCCTCAGCATCGACATTCGCCTGCGCCTGGGCGATCGCTCGATTCGGTTCGCCTGACCAATTCATTGTTCCCAATGCACATGAACGAAAGGCGATCGAGCCGCTTCCAATCGCTGCGTTGCGCGTCGATCAAGCGACGATCGAGGCGCTGCGCGAAGTTGGCATCGATCGAATCGGCCATCTGTTGAAGTTGCCGAGATCATCGCTCGGTGCGCGCTTCGGGACGCAATTGCTTGGGCGGCTCGATCAGGCGATGGGAAAAGCGGCGGAGACGATCGATCCGGTTCGTCCCGTTGAGCCGCCGATGGTCGAGCGGATCTTTGCCGGGCCGACCACGCAGCTCGATGCGATCCAGTTGACCGTTCGCGAGTTGTTGGAGGAATTATCCGAGCATTTACAACAACGTGAATGCGGTGTGCGCCTCCTCGAGCTGCGCTTCGACCGAATCGACGCGGAGCCGATTCGAGAAACGATCACGCTCAGTCGCCCGAGCCGGGACGCGAAGCATCTTTGGTCGTTGCTTGGGCCGAGGGTGGAATCGATCAATCTCGGGTACGGCGTGGAGCGAGTGGCGTTGACCGCACAGCGTTGGGCGAAGCTTTCACACGTGCAGATGAAGCAGTGGGGCCGCGATGCGGAGGCGGCGGGGAATGTGGAGCGCGATGTCGGCGCGTTGGTGGATGCGCTGGCCAATCGACTTGGTTCAGACCGCATCATGCGCGCTGAGCCGATTGAAACGCATGTGCCGGAGCGCGCATTTCGATATTGCGCAGTGATGGAGGAGAGAAGGCACGAAGGCACGCCCTCGGAACAGGCACGCCCCCGGAACAGGCGCGAAGGGATCATCGACGCGGATCGACCGCCGGTGGTGCTGGAGCGACCCGAGCCGATCACGGTGATGGCGTTGACCCCGGACGGTCCACCTGCGCAGCTGCGCTGGCGCGGCATGGAGCAACGGATTACCGCCAGCGCCGGGCCCGAGCGCATTGCTCATGAATGGTGGCACGTAGCGCCCGGTGAATACACCGGGGGAAAAAGCAACGAAGTGGGAAATAGGGATTATTTCAAAGTGCAAGATGAGCGCGGGTGTTGGTTGTGGATCTACCGCGTCGTCGAGACCGGCCGATGGTTCGTCCACGGCTTGTGGGCATGAGTTGAAAGCAAACAAGCATGCCCGAACAAGCCCAACCAAAGATCAAACCGCACCCATGGAAACATTTAGCCCCCGGCGAATACACCGGGGGGTCCGGGGGCGAAGGCGCACATGATGAAACTTACGTTGAACTTCACGTCACGAGTAATTTCACTTTCCTGCATGGAGCCAGTCATCCCGAGGAGCTTGTTCAGCAAGCGGCTACACTTGGGCATTGCGCCGCCGCGATCACTGATCGCAACACGTTGTCCGGCATCGTCCGCGCCCACATCGCCGCGAAGGACATCGGCATCCCGCTTGTTGTCGGATGTCGCGTAGAGCTTCAAACACAACCTGAAGCACCGCCGCTCTCCGTGCTGGTATATCCGACGAATCGTGCTGCCTATAGCCGATTGTGTCGTTTGCTTACGCTTGGCAAACGCCGAGCGCCGAAGGGTCAATGTGAGCTTACGTTGCATGATCTCATCGAGCATCATGAGGGATTGCTTGCGATTATCGTTCCGCCGGCGGTGCTTGATGAAGATTTCATCGAAATCGTGCGCGGTCTTGGGCGTGTATTCGACGATGATCGCCTTTGGATCGCGTCATCATGTTTATACGGCCCGGACGATCGTGAACGCCTTGCTCAACTGATCGCGCTTTCCCATCACACCAAGGCGCCGCTGGTCGCGACCAACGATGTGCATTACCACGTTGCTCATCGCCGTCCTTTGCAGGATGTGCTGACGTGCATCAGGCTCGGTTGCACGCTTCCCGAAGCGGGCTTTCGTCTCTTTGCTCATGCGGAACGTCACCTCAAAAGGCCCCAGGAGATGGCCCGGTTATTTGCTGAACATCCCCAAGCCATCACTCGCACAGTTGAAATCGCCAATCGCGCAGCCGCGTTCAACCTCGATGAGCTGCGCTATGAGTATCCGGATGAAATCTGTCCGCCCCATCGAACGCCCATGCAGTATTTGATCGATCTTACGTGGCAAGGTGCGGCGAAACACTATCCGCACGGTGTGCCTAAGAAAGTTCGCCGACAGATTGAAAACGAATTCGCGCTCATCGACGAGCTGAACTACGCGCCGTATTTCCTCACCGTTTATGATCTGGTGGTGTTCGCTCGGTCGCGCGGGATTCTCTGTCAGGGGCGCGGCGCGGCCGCCAACTCAGCGGTGTGCTATTGCCTGGGCGTGACGGCCGTTGATCCCGATCGAATCGATTTGCTCTTTGAGCGATTCGTCAGTCGCGAGCGCAACGAGCCGCCGGATATTGATATTGACTTCGAGCACGAGCGCCGTGAAGAGGTCATTCAATATATCTACAGCAAATATGGGCGTGAGCGAGCAGCACTCACCGCCGAGGTGATCACCTATCGGGGTAAAAGTGCCGTGCGCGAAGTCGGCAAAGCGCTTGGCCTGTCGTTGGATTGTGTTGATCGGCTTTCCAAAAGCATGGATTGGTGGGAAAAAGGCAAGCTTCGGCCGAATCGTCTCCGTGAGCTCGGCCTGAACCCCAACGATCCGACCATCCATCATCTCGTGCAGCGTATGAATGAGATTCTCGGTTTCCCGAGGCATCTCTCCCAACACGTCGGCGGGTTCGTTATCACCAAAGGACCATTGTGCGAGTTGGTTCCGATTGAAAACGCAGCAATGAAAGATCGAACCGTCATCGAATGGGACAAAGACGACATCGACGCCATGGGGATGCTGAAGGTGGATGTGCTGGGGTTGGGGATGCTCACGTGTATACGCAAAGCGTTTGAGTTTGTGAATGGAAGGCACGCCCCCGGAACAGGCACGACCTCGTGCCTCGCTTTACATACGGTCCCTTCGGAAGACCCTACCGTTTACGACATGATCTGCGCTGCGGACACCATCGGCGTGTTTCAGATCGAGAGCCGTGCGCAGATGTCGATGCTGCCTCGATTGCGCCCGCGATGCTTTTATGACCTGGTGATCGAAGTCGCGATCGTTCGCCCCGGACCGATTCAAGGAAAGATGGTTCATCCTTATTTACGCCGACGAAATGGTGAAGAGCCCGTCATCTATCCGGACGAGCGCGTCAAGGAAGTGCTGGGCAAGACGCTCGGCATTCCACTGTTTCAGGAACAGGCGATGCGATTGGCGATCGTCGGCGCCGGATTCACGCCTGATGAAGCGGACCAACTTCGCCGAGCGATGGCGGCGTGGAAGCGTAAGGGCAATCAGATCGAGAAGTTCGGTACACGCCTCATCGACGGCATGCTCAGCCGAGGTTATCCGCTGGAGTTTGCCGAGCGCTGCTTCGAGCAAATCAAAGGCTTTAGCGACTACGGATTTCCCGAATCGCACGCCGCGAGTTTCGCGTTGCTCGTGTATGTCTCTGCGTGGCTGAAGAGGCACTATCCCGCCGCGTTTGCTGCGGCACTGATCAACAGCCAACCCATGGGGTTTTATGCGCCGGCTCAAATTGTCAGAGATGCGCAGGAGCATGGCGTGAAGGTTCGGCCGGTGGATGTGAATTACAGTCAGTGGGATTGCACGTTGGGAGAGAGACACGCCCCCGGAACAGGCACGCCCCCGGAAAAGGCACGGAGGCACGAAGAGATAGAGTCGTTTAGCCGCGAGCCAAAGGCGAGCGCGTGGGGAAAGGATGCGCCGTCCCTTCGCCTCGGTATGCGTCTGGTCAAAGGGTTGCGTGAGGATGAAGCGAATGCGATTTCCCAAGCGGTCGATCGTTATGGATCATTTACATCGATCGAACGGTTATGGCGAGCAAGTGGTGTGCGCATTGTCACGCTTCGCGCTCTGGCGAGGGCGGATGCGTTCGGCTCGATGGGGCTCGATCGCCAGGCTGCGTTGTGGGAGATCCGCCGGCTGCGCGATGACGAGTTGCCGTTGTTTGATGGCAAAAGAGACAACGTACATTTAGCCCCCGGTGAATACACCGGGGGCTCCGCGGGGTACGGGAAATCCGGGGATTCCGGGAAATCCGGGGGGGAGCGCGACGCATTACCGCCGATTCCTCAGCCGCGCAAGGTTGTTCAGGATTACGCTGCGGTTGGATTGTCGCTCAAGGCGCATCCCATTTCGTTCATTCGTTTGATGCTCGAATCGCGCGGGGCGATCGAGGCGGCTCAGCTCAAGGACGCCAAGCGCTATCCGCAGGGGATGGTGGTTTCCGTTGCGGGGATTGTGCTCGTTCGCCAGCGCCCGGCGACCGCCTCGGGAATCATCTTCATGACGCTTGAGGATGAGACGGGCATATCAAACCTCATCATTCGTCCGCACATTTATGAGCGATTTCGGCCGGCGGCGCGGCACGGCGTGATCATTCTGGCTCGTGGCCGGGTCGAGCGCCAGGGCGAAGTCATCCATATTCTGGTCGATCATGTACAGAGCATCGAGTGGCCGGCCGAAGCGCTGCCAGCAAGTTCTCGCGATTTTCACTAACCGGCGGGATCGCGCCGAAATATAATGTGGTATGACCAACGACGATCCAAACACGAGATCAGGCATCGGCGATGCGGCGTGGGCGTACAACCGTTGGCCGACGATCGGTTTGTTCACCGGCCTCGGTATCGGCGTAGTGCTGAGTGTGAGTTTCCCGGTGGGATGGATCCGAGGGATTCTCATTGCACTGGGAAGCGGCATCGTTGGATGCGTGCTGGGGCTTTTACTGGCGAAGTTGATCTACGGACGGGCGAATCATCGCGACGACGATCAGCCATGATCAGGCATGATCAGGCATGATCAGCCGAACCGGGTGGGCACGCCTATTTTGCCGTGAGCTTGAGCCAGCAGCCGAAAACCAGCAGGGCGATCCCGCCGAGCATGATGCTCCGGGGTGCGACGTACACACCAGGGAAGTTGCCCGGCCCCAACTTGAAACGCATAGCCAGGGCGATGAGGCACGACGCGGCGCCGAGCATGCCGCAGATCGTTCCGGCCAGGTCCAATTTCTGTTGCAGGCGGTTCATTCGGCGTCTCCGCGGATCGTAGTTGGGCAGTATAGCAATGTTGCCGGCCGAGGCAGATACACGATCGACGATCCGCCGTGGCGGGCAGCGGTTGGTTCGGTGGGACGTTGATGCCTCGGCCTCGGGGCTGCTCTCGGGTGACCCCAACGGCGCTGTCTCATTCTTTGTTTATGCTCACTTCACCGTGTATCGTATCGGGTGACCGATTGCACGAGCGATGTAAGTCAAACGAAAGACCGCGCCCCATATGCCTCGCTTGCCTGTGAACCTGCTGGACCTGGAGTTGGCGATGGAGTTCGACTCGAATGCTCTCCTTGAACCGCAGGCGCCGTACCTGGACCTACACACGGGGCAAGTCATTTGGGTTTGGGAATCGGACGAAGCCTTTGCCGAGACAACCAATGCTGACCCGGCGGAGAATCGACGGAACCGCGAGGCGATCGCGGCCCAGCCCGACTGTTTCACTGAGATCACCGAACTGGACACGGCTGACGACAACGAGATGCTGCGCGACTTTCTGCGCTCGAACTGGACCGACGATGATGTACGGTGGCGACAGGCAAGCGAGGCCTATCGCGGTTCCGTTGGGCGATGGAGAAAAACCGTCCGCCACGACCCGACGATCATCCACGCCTGGCACGAGTTCGAGCAACAGGCTGTCCGCCGGCGGGCCCTGGCGTTCCTGGCTGAACACGGCATCGAGCCGACGGCATCGACGAGAATTGATCGGTCATGAGTCGAAGCGACACTGCTATCGGCGTTTGGTCGTCGCT
>JADFGE010000133.1 GCA_022567855.1 Planctomycetota bacterium
GTCAATGCTCGCCGGGGCGGGATCGGTGACGATCGCGAATTGATCCGCAGGCTCAGGACCGGTTGATGACAGCCCCCCCGAGACGGCCACCCAATAAACACCTCCGAACAGCATCAGCCCGATTCCAGCCGCGGCAGCGATCGGCCCGTACCGACGACGCTTCCGTCGATGACGCCGACGCAAATCCTCACCTGTGGGCCCCATCAGCATGGGTCGAGCCAGGCGCGGCTCGAGGTCAGCCAAAAGATCAACCGGTACCGGCGGATCGCTCAGCGATTGCAACAGCTCCCGGTCGCGCTGCATCGCCTGGATAACCCCACGCGCATGCGGATCCTCGCTGATGCGCCGCCACAGGGCCTTCGCTTCCTCGGGGCCAAGCTCACCCTCGATGAGTGCCAACAGGTCGGATTCGTCGAAGTGATCCAGCATGATTCGAGCCTACAAGTCTAGGCCTACGCCCAATCCGATTTCCCTTCGTAGTTCACGCGTCAAAAACAGGATGCGGTCGGAATCTTCACTACTCACCGTCGCCAACCGAGCGGTCAAACTCCAACTCGGCCACGGCCCGAAGGGCGGCCCGAGCCCGGAAAAGCCTCGATTTCACGGTGCCCACGGGGACACCCAACACCGTCGCAATCTGCTGATAATCCAGGTCTTGGATATCTCGCAGGACGATCACCGCCCGCATCTGGGGGTCCAAACGCTGCAGCGATCGCTCAAGGATCGCGCGTAGTTCGGCCTGTTGGACGCGAGCCGCACCGGAAAGTTCCCCCCGGGCGGGGAGGCTTTGGAGCCTCGGGGTCCCATCCTCGTCCCACAAACCGTCGAGGCTGCTGGCCCGCCGGACCCGCTCGCGCCGCAGGTGGCTCAGGCAGCAGTTCATGGCAACCCGGATGATCCACGTACTGAGCTTGGACCGGCCGTCGTAACTGTCAAGGCCCTGCAACACCTTGACCATCGCTTCCTGGGCCAGATCGCGGGCATCGTGCTCGTGGCGAACCATCCGGTAACAGACGCTGTAGATTCGGTGCTGGTAGACGTTCAGCAGCTCGCCGATCGCCTCGGGATCACCGCGGCGATAGGCCTCGAGAAGCTGCAACTCGCGCAATGGCGTCACGCGGGTCGCCTTGCCGGGGGCGTCCGAGGGACGGCCCTGGGCTCGAGGATCGGGTTGAATTGGCGTTGCGCCGGTTCCGTCCACGTTCAATCCCTCGAAGTTAGGTACGATGCCCGCATCTGATCTGTTTCTGGCCATTCACACGGTCTCGGGGCGGCTAGACCGGCTCGCCCCTGCCGGAGCACCGATGGATCCAAACCTAGCCTACCGATCACCGCTGCAAACCCGCTACGCCACGCCCGAAATGCTGGCCATTTGGTCGCCCCAGCGGAAGTTCTCGACGTGGCGACGGCTCTGGCTGGCCTTGGCCCAAGCCCAACACGAGCTTGGGCTCAATGTTACCCGCCAGCAGCTCGATGAACTGGCCTCCAATCTCGACAACATCGACTTCGACACCGCGGCGAAGTACGAAGCCCAGTTGCACCACGACGTCATGGCCCACATCCACGCCCTGGGCGACGTCGCCCCGAACGCCAAGCCGATCATCCACCTCGGCGCTACCAGCCAGTTCGTCGGCTGCAACACCGAGCTGATCCTGCTGCGGGAGAGCCTGGGGCTCATCGCCGCCACGCTCGCCAAAACGATCGACGCGTGGGCCGAGTTCGCCCGCCGATACCGAGACGTGCCGACGCTCGGCTTCACGCACTTTCAGCCGGCCCAGCCCACCACCGTCGGCAAGCGAGCCACCCTCTGGGCTTACGATCTCGCCATCGCGCTTGCGGACATCGAGCATCGATCGGCGACGCTGCGTTTCCGCGGCGTCAAAGGCGCAACCGGCACGCAAGCGTCGTTTCTCGATCTGTTTGACGGTGATCACGACAAGGTCGAGCAGCTTGACCAGCTCGTGACCCAGAAGATGGGCTGGCCCCCTGAGCAGCGCTACGTCGTCACCGGTCAAACCTATCCACGCCTTGTCGACGCCCAAGTGATCTCCAGCCTCGCCGTCGTCGCCGCGGCCATTCACAAATGCTGCAACGACATCCGACTGCTCGCCAACCGCAAGGAGCTCGACGAGCCGTTCGGCGATAAGCAGATCGGCTCGTCGGCCATGCCCTACAAGCGCAACCCCATGCTCTGCGAACGGGCGAGCGGCTTGGCCCGGTTCGTCATGGCGATGCCGGCCAATGCCCTGAATACCGCGGCCACCCAGTGGTTCGAGCGTACACTCGACGACTCCGCCAACCGCCGGCTCACGCTGCCGGAGTCTTTCCTGGCCCTCGACGGGGCGCTTGCGGTCATGAATGAGATCGCCTCAGGGCTGGTCGTGTACGAACAAACGATCCGAGCAAGTCTCCTGGCTGAGCTCCCGTTCATCGCTTCTGAGAACATTCTCATGGCGGCGGTGAAGGCAGGCGCCGATCGGCAGGAGGCGCATGAGGTCTTGCGCCGCCACAGCCAGGCGGCCGGACAGCGCGTCAAGACCGAAGGAAAACCCAACGACCTGCTCGACCGTCTGCGCCGCGAACCAATGTTCGCCGCGGTCGATCTCGACGCCGTGCTGGAGCCCACCGCCTACATCGGCCGGGCCCCCCAACAGGTGGACGCCTTCATCGAACAGGTGGTCCAGCCGATCCGCGACCGGTACGCAGACACCGCCGATGATCCGGATGATCCGATGCCTTCCGGCGCCCCGGCGCAGTGTCGATAGCACTAACTGGCGCCTCACGACGGATGACTCACCGCTGGGGTCTGTACACTTGCGGCGTGCCGATTCCGCGCCTCAGCCCCAACGACACCGCGCTGCTCGTGATCGACGTGCAGGAGCGACTACTGCCCAAGATCGCCGACCGCCAGCGGCTGGTCACCAACTGCGCGATCCTGTTGCAGATGGCGGGCGCGCTGGACCTTCCCTATCTCGTCACGGAGCAGTATCCCACGGGGCTCGGCCGGACCGCGGATGAGGTCACCGCGGCCATGCCCGATCCGTCCCGCCGCATTGAAAAGACCCGGTTCAGCGCCGTGATCGACCTGGTCGACGAGCATCTCCATACCTGGCGCCGCACCAACGTGCTCATCTGCGGGATCGAGGCCCATGTCTGCGTGCTCCAGACGGTGCTCGATCTTCAGGCCACCGGCCGACAGGCGTTTGTGTGCTCCGACGCGGTCTCGGCAAGCCAGCCCGACCAGATCGGCCCGGCGCTTGACCGCATGAAGCGGGCGGGGGCGATCGTGACCGGCGTGTTGTCAGCCATGTACGAATTGCTGGCCGATTCGAGGCATCCGCAGTTCCAATCGTGCCTGAAACTAGCCAAATTGCTGGTGTAGCGGGCCCCCTGACCCACCCACAACCCGCCCCCAACCCGATCAGGGTATGAACAGATCAGCAAAACCGGCCCTGAGGGTGCTGTACGGACGGTCGGACAGCCGATAGAATGGCGCGACAGTGCCGGTGGCGTTGTCCCGGCTCCCGAGGGGTGTCGATCGAACTGTCGACCGTCCCCAGTAGCAGTGAGGCCGAACATGGAACAGTACGACCAGCTCAAAAGGCTCATCGAAGATGCCGACGAGGACATCGCCAAGGCTGAAGGCGGCAACAAAGCCGCCGGAACACGAGTCCGCAAGGCGATGCAAGAAGTCAAGAAGGTGGCCCAGCAGGTCCGCGTGAGCATCCTGGAAACCCGCGGCTAGGCCCGCATGGGCTCAACGACGTGTGGGCGGTTCCGGCACGAAGCGGGTGTGACCCCGGGTTCTTTCGACGCCGTCCTCTCGCCGCCTTCCTGCTGCCGGAGACACCTGCGTGGCCGCCTCGCCACTGTTTGATCTCGCCGAACTCGATCTGACCCAGGTGGCCGTCTCTTGGCAGCGCGTCGGTGAGATCAATCCCCAGGCTGGGCACATGCGCCAGCTCGATCACGTGATCTGGCTGACGGACGACTTCTGATACGCCCTCGGCGTCAAACACGTCCGAGACGACGAGTTCTGGGTGCCCGGGCACGTGCCCGGACGACCGCTGTTGCCGGGCGTCCTCATGATCGAGGCCGCGGCGCAGTTGTGCAGCCTCACGGAGCGGCTCCGACCCGAGATGGACGCCGAGACCTTCATTGGCTTCATCCGCTGCGATGACGTGATCTTCCGCGGGCAGGTCGTTCCCGGCGACACGTTCTACCTCCTGGCCAAGCTGCTCTCGCGCCGTCCCCGCCGATTCACCAGCGCCACCCAAGGCATCGTCAACGGCAGCCTCGTCTTCGAAGCCACCATCACCGGCATGGTGATGTAGCGCTTCGTCCATCATCAACGCCGGCTGGCCGGGCGCTTGATCGGGCGCGGCCGTGGCGGCGACGAAAAAAAATTTCCCAAGTCGCGCAAGATTCCGGCAAAAGCGGCGTATTTAAGGGTGGAAGGGCTGGGATGAGGGCATCAGGGCGTCAAGGGGCAGAAGAAGGCAAGGCACGAGGCACGTAGGCACGAAGTGTAAAGCCGCGACCACTGGTCGCGGGAGGAATGAACGATGAACGGACGACGCACAACAAGTGTGGCGATTCTGGCGGCGATGGTGAGTGTACAGACAGCGCATTCCGGGGGCGGGCCGCCGGAGTATGAGGTGACGGCGATCATTGCGGGGTTTGAGTGTGGGGACCACTTGGCGGCGGTCACGCCGTTTGCGTTGAACGAAGCTGGGGATGTGGCGGGGTTCGTAACCTGCTCCCTCGTCCAGCGCGCCTTTCGCTGGACGGCGGACACGGGCTTGGAGCTTATCCCGACGCCGGCCGGCACGAGTTACAGCAAAGCAGTGGCTATCTCTGGCTCGTTGGTCGTGGGGGAGTACGACAACCAAATACTCGAACTCGGCAGAACCGGCTTCCTCTACGACTTCGAGACCGACCAGTTCACCAGCCTCGGCACACTGTCCGGCGGCAACTGGTCCGAAGCCCACGCGATCAATTCGGCCGGCGAGATCGTGGGATTTTGGGGTGACGTCGTGAACGGTCCGTTTCCTCAGGCGTTCATCTGGCGTGAGGGCGAAATGATCGACATCCATCCGGATTTTGGAACGCCAAGGAGTCGAGCTTCCGATATCAACGCCAACTCCCAAGCAACTGGATGGATGGGCCAAGCACCCCAGACTGATGCCCACGCTTTCATCTGGGATGCTGGCAACGTCGTCGATCTTGGTCTCGCCCCAAACTCCTTCTCAACCTGGGGCAATAGAATCAATGATGCCGGTGACGTTCTCCTTCGCGCTGAGTTCACGGAGGATGAGCCAACGGATCGGATCAACGGTTTATTCGTAGTCCATGATGGTGATTTCACTGATCTGGGAGCACTTCCGGGGTACGACGTTATTGCGGGGTGGGGTCTGAACAATGATTCGATGGTCGTGGGAATGGTTCGTGCGTTCAAGAGCAGTGATGAGCCGGATGTGGGCTTCATCTGGCGAGATGGGGTTATGAGGAACCTCAATGACCTCATCGCTCCCGGGGCACAGTTGCAGATCAGTCAGGCCAGAGGGATCAATGAGAGTGGCCAAATCGCAGCCATGGCACACAGCGACGATCTGAACGCGACCGTTGGACTACTACTTAGCCCCATTCAGCAGGAGATACCCGGTGATCTGGATGACGATGGCCAGGTGGGCGTGAAGGATCTGCTCATCCTTCTTGGCAGTTGGGGACCATGCGACCAGTGTGGGAAGTGCCCGCCGGACTTGAACGGCGACTGTGTGGTTGGCGTAGATGATCTACTTATTCTGCTCGGAAACTGGGGATAGGAGGTAGCCACAGATGAACACAGATGGACACGGATTATTGAGGGTGTTCGCAATAGCGGCGGCGATGGTGAGTGTACAAGCAGCCCATTCCGGGGGGCCGGAGTATGAGGTGACGGCGATCATTGCGGGGTTTGCGTGCCCGCCGTTTGGGTTGGCGGCCGTCAACCCGAGTGCGTTGAACGAAGCGGGTGACGTGGCGGGACATGTGACCTGTCCGGCCGGGGTGACGCGCGCCTTTCGCTGGACGGCAAAAAGCGGCTTGGAGCTGATCCCCATGCCCCCGCAGACGACGGAGAGCCGAGCCTCGGCGATCAACGGCTCGAAGGTCGTGGGATATCACGTCATCAGCGGCGATGAATTCGGCCATCTCGGCTTCCTCTACGACTTCGAGACTGACCAGTTCACCAGCCTCGGCACACTGTCCGACGGCAATTGGTCGGAAGCCCATGGAATCAATGCCCTCGGCCAGATAACGGGTTTCTGGGGTAACAACCTCATCGGTTTCTGGAAAGCGTTCATCTGGGAGAACGGCAAGATGATCGACATCGGCCCGTCGCTCGGCAAAGCCGATAGCCGAGGCTTTGGCATCAACGATAACGGCGCAAGCACCGGATGGATGGGTGTTGGCAACATAATTGATTCACATGCGTTCATTTGGGACGACGGTAAGGTGACCGAACTGCCCTTTATTCCCGGCGGCTTCACGAGCGAAGGATGGTCGCTCAATTGTCATCTCGATGTGGTAGGACGAGGTCGTTTCTTTGATCCTGAACTAAATGCGACTGTTTGGCGCGCCTTTGCGTTCATCAACGGCCAGCCAATCAACCTCGGCACACTTCCAGGAATCGAGAAGTCATTTGCCACCGGAATCAATGACGATCAGACAGTCGTCGGCTTTGCGCAGATCCCGCCTCTTGTCGCCTTCGTTTGGCAGGATGGCAAAATGACGGCGCTGAACGAACTAATCCCCCCGGGCTTGGGTTTGGATTTCAACAGCGCTCACGGTATTAATCAGGCCGGCCAAATCGCAGCTATGGCGCACAGCGACGATCTTGACGCCACCGTCGGCGTCCTCTTGAGCCCCGTTGGAACGGCAGTCCCAGGTGATCTGGATAACGATGGCCAAGTCGGGGTGAAGGATCTGCTCATTCTTCTTGGGAATTGGGGATCATGTGAAGACTGTGCGGCGTGCGCTGCGGATTTGGATCGCAACGGCGTCGTCGGTGTTTCCGATCTACTCATTCTACTCGGAAACTGGGGATGACTAAAGATAGCCCCGATGGAATCGGGATATTCGCTACGCTTCGACATCGAGGCCCCGATCCCGATGGAATCGGGATCTTCGACATCGAGGCGGTGGCTGGGCGGGGATACCTTGGTGTTGATCGCTCGGCCGGGCTACTCCGTCAGATCTGCTCGTCATCGGGCGCTAATTGATGGGCGGGCTGATATCGTTGAGCAGGTCATCGACTCGGTAGAACCGACCGGGACTACACGTGGGCCTTAGAAACTATCTCAGAATGCCTTCTGAGGCCGATACTCCTTGTTGCGGACATACACAAGGAGAGCCAGGATGGCGAAACGCAAGGGCAGGATGCCGACGATCTGGGAAGTAGATGACGAATGGTGGAAACTCATCGA
>JADFGE010000134.1 GCA_022567855.1 Planctomycetota bacterium
GCGGTTGCCGTCAGCCATGCACGAACGCCATAGCGGGTCAGGACCATGGTCAAGTGGATTCGTCATCGCTATCAAAAGAGCCCCGGACGTTTGCCCAGGGCTTGGAACGTATACGGATGCGCCGGGCAGCTTGGAAGCTTACTCGGAGGCTTTGCCGACGAACAGCCCCACGAGCCCCAGAACAACGGTGAGGCCGAGCAACCCGCCGAACCAAAGCCACAGGTTTTGGGCAAAGGACTGCGCCAGGGCGGGCGAGGCGCCGGTGACGCCGACGATGGCGATGATGGCTACACACACCAGGGCTGCCAAAGATCCGAGCAACAAACCCGCACCCAGTCCGGACCCGCCCCCATCGTAAGCCTCAATCACCACCGGCATGCTGGTCATCCCAGTTGGTTCGGCGGCGACCGCGTCGCCGGGACTCTCGGTGCCGGCTGCTTCAAATAGCCCTGAGGCGTGGGCGGGAATCTCCACGTTCTCGTCGCCGGCATAGACCTCCTCGAGCAACTCGGCGCCGAGTGATGTCTCATCTGATTCGCGGGTGAGATCCAACAGGCCGCTGCCCGAGCCCACGGCATCCAGGCTCAGCTCTTCATCGGCCGCCTCGCCGGCGCGGGTTCCTTCCGCTGCATCCTCACCCGCGTGATCGGTATCGAAGACGGAGACTCCCGTGCCCTCACGCGAGTCCGTCAGGCCTAACGATGACGCTTCGCTCTCCAGGGCCAGCCCAGACGATCCAGCACTTCCCTCAAGGTCCAGATGGACCTCCGAAGCATCGTCATCGACGCTGGCCAGCAGGTCGATCTGCTCGACCTTGAACATCAGCTTGTCGCGGTCACGAAACTCCTGGATCTGGCTGCTGGCCACCATTGCCTTGAGCTCGTCTTCGGTCTTGTCGAGCTTCTGGCAGACTTCCTCTAGCGTGTAAAACATCTTGGCCATGAACAAGGTCCTCCAGGCGTGATCGGTCCATCAAATTCAGCTGGAAGCTGGCAGGCCCCCGCCAGCCTGACGGCCCCGCTAGGCTCTACGAGCCAGCCTCTGTCTGTGTACCGAGAACTCTACGCTAGCGATTCAGAGCGGTTCCAACAAGCCCCCACCGGTCAACAGGTACCGGCAGCGGACGCCCCGCATCTGCTCATCCATGACGGCTTGGCAGTGATTCCTAACGCGGACCAGATGCCGCATAACAGTTTCCCCGTGGCTGCCAGATCATCCGCTCGATAGACCGGATCGAGCTGCCTTCGACCGCCATCTGGACGATCTGGCGCTGTTTTTCGGGCTACATGTAGTTGGCCATTGCGACTCGCCTTCTTTCTGCGGCTGGTCGCTAGAATGCTGTTGCTACACGTACCTCTGGGCGAACCGCCTAGTTGTCTGTCGCCCGGCCGTGGTACCAGCCATGACCGGGCCTCTTGCTGAGGTATCAAAACTCTATCAATTTGTTTGATATTGATAGTATTCTAACGTACTGTCTCTATCAATCAATGACAAATTGATAGGCGTCTTGGATGCGACACCCACAAACACCACCAGAATTGAATGAGCTTCTGAACAGTCCTGATCTTGATCTAGGGGAGCTGTTCAGTAGCGAGCTTTATCGGTCTTTCACCAGAAGGTGCGAAGCCAGCTATTGGCACTGGGACAAGCTCCGATTCATCGCACGGTCAAAGGGACTAGACCCCGAGTGGGCTTGGGCAATGGTGAAGCTAGGTCGGTTGCACAACTACCGGTCCTTGCCGCTTGCTGGTCACAACGGCGTTACGCTGCGATACACCCTCCCCGACGCGATGCAACGTGAACTCATGCTCATAGATCAGCAGCTCGCTGGGCGACTCACAGCAGACATCGAACGTCCCTTGTCTACCGCCCATCGGGAGCGCTTTGTGATCAGCGCATTGCAGGACGAGGCAATCGCGTCAAGTATGTTGGAGGGCGCTGCGACAACACGGAATGATGCAAAGCAGATGCTTCGGTCTGGACGTAAGCCGAGAAACACCGGCGAAAAGATGGTAATCAACAACTACCAAACCATTCTCTTTATCCGAGACACGAAAAACGTTGATCTGTCCCCCGAATACTTGCTAGAAATACAGCGGATGCTTACACATGATACTCTTGAGCATTCAGAACATGTCGGGAGGTTCCGCACAGAAGATGATGACATTAGGATCGTTGACGAACGTGACGAAGAAGTTATGCACGTGCCGCCACCAGCCAAAGAGCTGACAAGTCGACTCAAGTCTCTGTGTAAGTTTGCCAACGCATCAGACACTAGCGATAAGTTCATTCATCCGGTCATCCGAGCGTGCATACTTCATTTCCAAATCGGATTCGACCATCCATTCTGCGATGGGAATGGTCGAACGGCGCGGGCGATCTTCTATTGGTACTTGCTTCGTAGCGACTACTGGCTCTTTGAGTTCCTCCCTATTTCACCGATGTTCTATGAAAGTCCCGCCAAGTATGCTCGGGCGTATCTACACACGGAAACTGATGAATTTGATGTGACCTATTTCTTGACGTACAACCTCAAGATCATCGCCCGTGGGCGTACGGACTTCATCCGCTACCTGCTGAGAAAACAGGATCAACTCGCACAGGCACGTAGATTGTTCAAGTCTGATCCATTGCTGAACCATCGGCAACATGAGATCCTACTCAAGGTAGCGCGTAACCCTGATATAATTCTGCGGATAGCGGACCACCAGAACACGCACAGAATAGCCTACGGAACGGCGAGAACCGACTTGCTTGGTTTGGAGAGACACGGATATCTGAGCCGAGCCCGGGCGGGGAATGCGTATGTGTTCACGCAAGGCCCCAAACTTGATGCCCTAGACCTTACGCTTGCGGGAGATTGATCGGATCCTAGTTGGCCGTCAAGGCATGGCCAGTGAGGATTTCAAATTAGGATACTACCCCTTGATGCCTTGATGCCTTCTTCCTCCAGCTTCAATACGTCCGCACGGTGACGTTCCAGTCGCCGCGGTCGAGGTTGATGATCATGTAGCGCAGGGCGTCGGCGGCGTGGTCGTGGCCGTCCTTCACCGGCGTCTCCGTTTCCGGTTTGTCCGGCGGATAGTGGTACATGGTCAGCGCCTCAATGAGCATGTTACAACGGGAGTGAATGCGCAAGCCGACCGCACCGTCAGCCCGTTGTAGCCGCCGGCGAACCGCCTTGACCCCCGTCTCGATCCCGACGCACCGAGCTCGGACGGCATAGCCGGCTCGCCGCCACAGGGTGATCGTGCTCGTGCCGGTGTGTTCGTTGCGCTGATGACCGGCCGGGTCGGCGCCGATCCAATCCGGTTTCGGCCATGCCCGCTGCTTGGCCTGCGCGATGATCTGCTCAGTCGTGTGCTCGCGCACAACGAGCTCGTCCACGATGTGCAGCACGTCGCGATCATCGACAAAGGCCCAGAGCAGGACGGTGGGCGAGCGGTAGCCGAAGTCGATGCCCCCGATCCATGTATAACGGTCGCTGCGGTTTGCGGCTGACACTATTGGGGCGATGTCGAAATCGCTAACATGAACTTTGGGCGCGAACTCGGGGTAGACTGAATCCGAACGGCTCGGCCGCCGGCAGAGCATCTCCGACTGCCACGTTTCCGCGCCAACTCGACCGAACTGCTGAATGGCATCGTCGATCTCGATGAAGCCGCGGGCGCGTTTCGCCTCGCCCTGACAATCCTGCCACAGCGGACAGGCGGCGCATGATCGCTGCGGTTCGCACCGGCGCAACACGTCCAGGACGCTCCAGCGGAACACCCGCCGATTCGCTGACGACGAGTCCCTCACCAACCGCTGCATGAGCCCGAACGGACGGTGCATGGTGCTCAGCGCCTCGATCGAGGCGGGCACGTAGACATCGCCGCATTGGCCCGAGCGCGTCACGAGCTGCGCCGCTTCCCAAATCTCCGGCTCAAACAGCTCCACCTCATCGCAACGAACCTTGTGTACGCGCTGACCCCTGACCGCAGTCTGCGATTGGGCCAGGACCTCGACCCGCGAGCCGTTGCGCAACTGAACCGCGTGGCCGGTGAACTTGCCGTCGATGAGGTCCCCGAAGAGGTCGGACTCCAGCAGCCGCCTCAGGTAGCGATACATCTTCGACGACTGGTCGAACGACCCACCGAGGATTCGGATTTCGATGCCTGGCTTGAACAACATATCCAGGACGGTGGCGATCGCGCCAAGCTGCGTCTTGCCCCCGCCGCGGTTGGCCCACACTACGCAGTCGCGCGGCTGGCGGTCCTCGAAGTACGCGTGCTCGAGATACGCAAACGGCGCGGAATGTCCGGTCACGATCGGCCGCCGCGGAATGTCAAATCCCAGGACGATGCGGATATAAGCGTGCAACTGTTTCGGCGACCGTGGGGCAATCAATCGGACGGCTCGGCGAACGGCGAGCGCGTCGCGGTGGCTGACCGATTGCTTGTGATCGGCGCCGTTGGCTTGGTGCGCCGGTTTCACGGCGCGTCCTCTTCGCCGAGTCGCTCCAGCGCGTCCAAAATGGCGCGCTCATCCGGGGCGGTCGGCGGCGGATCGCTACTGCCCGTGCTTGGCGGACCGAACACCCCGAGATCTGCGCGGAGCAGATCGACACACGCTTTGCGAGAAAGCTCGCCCTTCTCCTTGTCCGTGGCAATCTCGATGAGTCGAACCGCCGCCGCCGCGCGGTATCCGCTCAGCAGCATCTGGGCCCGTGTGTCGGCGAGCCTGGCCAACCCCTCAAGCGTGCGTGCGTTGGCCGGGTCCACCGCCCAGGCCGCAAGTTCCGCCAGACTCATCCCGACCTGTGCCGCGATCTCAGCCGGTCTGAGCGTGCCCTCAAGCAACTGCTCAACGAGAAACTCGGTCATCGCATTGGTGTCTTGTCGCGGACGACGCGAAACGGTCATGGATGCTCTCCGTGACGGCCCACAGTGGGTACGTGTTCACACAAAGACGGACGATCGTCAGCGGCTAGGGGTGACTGGCGGTTGAGCCCAGTTCGAGCAACGCGACCAGCGCTTCACTTCGATCGCGTGCGACAGCTTTGAGTCGATCAAACAGCCGGTCGCGCTGCGGTGCGGTGAGGAAAAAGGTCACTGCCTGCGGCACCGAAGCGAGGTCCGGCGGCGGCAAGGGCGACGGCGGCGCGTGCGTGGCCTCGATCAGCTTGCGAATGCGCTGAACGTCCTCCGGCAGCTTCGCGGCGAGCTCCTTCAGATCGCAGAGCGTGGCGACGCGCTTGAGCAACGCGCCGCGGCGATACGGATCATCCTCGCCGCACAGTCGATTCAACGTCAGCAGCAGCAGATCGGTTTGGCCGTCATCGACGTCCCATATCTCGCAGCACGCCTCTGTCCTCCCAAGCTGATGCAATGCCTTGGCGCGGTGATGGCCGTCGAGGATTTGATATCTCCCGGCATGCTGCGGATGAGGACGGACGATCAGCGGCGGGTACTTGCCGTTGTCACGGATATGGGCGACGAGCTTTGCGAGCAAGTCCTCGCCCATTCGATTGGCGTTGTCGGGATGATCGTCGAGCAGGTCAAGTGCAATGATCGGCATGGTGGGGAGCTCACGTGCATTGGGGTGTTGTCAAACGCCCTCGCTCCCGCCGTGATTGTTGTCATTGCCGCTGTGGGTTCGGAGACCTCAGGTTGAGCCGTGGTGATACAGGTAATACACAGGCTGACTGAGCAGCCGGTCTCGGGCGGCAGTCAGAAGTTCCGCCAGTGACATCGCCGCGAGACGCTCTTTGGTGGTTCTAAACGCTGCACGGTGCCAACGACGAAGCTCGGATTCGATCCATCGTCGATCGTCTGCACTTTTGGTTTCAAGAGCAGCAAGTACGAGGCGAAGCGAAGCAAGTGAACCGGAGTTGAAATCAAGCCGGTCGAAGGCGTCGAGCAGTCGGGCGTACTCCGGTCGTGGCGGCCGATCGTAACGGACCATCCCCGCGCGTTCGAAGAAGGGATGGATGCGCCCCATTGCGGCCAGCGCTTCGGTGTACGCCGTTTCAGGGTCGTCAAGGGCGTGTCGAACCAGCCGCACGGCCAGACCGATCCCTCGCCATTGGGGATGGATGACGACTCGGCTGATCGTGCGGACTTCGCGGTTCACCATCGCCGCCGCGGCGAGCACGCCCATTCCCCGGTATCGATCGCTCGTCGCGCGGTCTCGAAGCTGACAACCCAATGATGGCAGACTGCGGATCAGCACGCCGACGATCGTCGTCTCGTCGGGGCGACCAACGAACCGGCCGACGACTGTCGGCGCGCGATGAACCATCCGGTACACGGCGGTCACCACGCCGGGTCGGCCTGACTTGTAATGAAACGAGGCGAGCGGCTGGTAATCGCCGCGTCCGCCGCGTTCGATACGCAGCTCGTCGATCAGCGCGGCCCCGGGCGAACGCTCGAACCGCTCAGTCAGCGACTGAGGCTTGTCCTGGCGGGCAGATTCGCACGGGGCGTGGCTCAGCATCGGGTGAGCACCTGCAGCTGATCACCGAGGCCTTTGGAAACTAGAACGTCCGGCTCCAACGCCTCCAGGAGGTCGTCATGGGTCGTAGCCGCCACGAACGTGTGGGCGGTCTTTCTGGTCCATCGGCGAACGTTGCGCGCGATGACCTGCGCAGTCTGGCGGTCCAGGGTCGCTGCGAACTCGTCCGCCAGAATGACGACGCCCGATGATTCACGCTGCGCGAGATCGATCGTCTGCGCCAGGCGAAGACGATAGCGCTGGCCGTCGCTGAGCTCACTGGGCTTGCGGAGCATCACGAACGCGTCACCGAGGCCCGCCATCGCCAGCAGTGCCGTCGTCTCGCCGAGCGATGTCTTGAAGACATCGACGAGCGGGCGATCGTCAAGTTCCGGCAGCGCCTCAAACCGAATGACACGAGCGCCGTCGGCCTCAACGTGCCGGCCGATGAGATGTAAGAGCGTCGACTTGCCTCCGCCGGAGGGTCCGGTGACGAAGACCACGCCCCCGGCCGGGAGTGGAATCTCGCACGGCGGGACGACCCGGATCGACCGCGTCTCGTCAACCCCCAGCCCGAACATGGCTGCGGTTTCCATGACCCGTGCCGACGGTTCCACCGCCGTGGCCACGCTGTACTCGAGTTTCACGCGTCGCATCGGTTCGTCCCAGCACGCTGGCTATTGAAGTTGATACTCATAAAGGGCTCGGATGCGCTCGATCTCCTGGCGGACCTGGTGGAGGCTCAGTCCCAACTGCACGGCCGCCCGTCGCTGCGTCGATCCGCGGAGGATGATCGACTCACCGACTTGGCGACGCGACGACGGCCAGCCATCACGATTCCGCATCACGAACTGGAACGAGGCGGACCCGATCCGCTCGACCAGTCGCTGCACCCGTCGCCGCACCGAACGGGGCTCTAGACCGATGACTCGAGCGAGGTCCGTCGAGGTCAGGCCACGGTCGAAGACCGCTCGCAGCAACGC
>JADFGE010000135.1 GCA_022567855.1 Planctomycetota bacterium
CAGATCCTTCGGAGTTCGGAACCGCTCGGTGCCATCCGATCTTACCGCCTGACTGATCTTTGCTGCCTTACAGAGAGTGCGAAAATGGCGGCTGCGATAGTTGCCGTGGTCCACTGGAGCGATTGCCCCGGCCTCGGGCCTTCCCTGCTCAAGCTGATAAGCAAGGAGCGCACCCCGAAGCCTGCGCGACATGGCGACGCTTCGCTCTCGCCCGCTCTTGGTCTTACCCAGATAGAGGCCACGGGATCGACTCGCCCGGATTCGAAGGGAGCGAGTGGTGTCCGATGCGTCGCGCCCAAACGAGCAATCCTCCCACCGAAGCGCCGTTGCTTCGCCGAGACGTAGCCCCGCATCAAAGCAGAGCAGGTCTACTATGTGAGCGGCACCGCCAACCTTGCGGGATTCGGCGACGAACGCGTCCAGCTCTGTGGGGTCTTCGATGGGACAAATACTCGCTGTCGGATCGCTCTGTGCCCTCCCCTTTTGCGTTCGGTTGCGCCGCCGGAGGATCGCCCGAAAGCCGTCCACCGGATTCGCCTCAAGAACCTCGGAATCCACCGCGAGAGCAAGAACGCCGCTCAAGGCGTCGAGGTAGTTTCGTCCGGTCTTGGCCGCACGCCCCTTTCCTTCCACCGCAGCGGCCCACCACTCGAGAAGTAGCGGCTTGCGGATCTCATCCACCGGCAGGCGTCCGAAGTACGCACGTAGCGCGCCCTCCGGCCTCTCTGAAGACGCGGTTCGCAGCAACGACCGCCGGTCGTCCTGAGTGGTCGGCGCGAGATGGTTCATCCACTCCAGGTAGCGGTCGGCAAGGTCTGCAAATTTCGGCACAGTGAGCCCAGGTAGCCGTGAAGCTCCCGTGAGTCGCTCATACTCGTCTCGGACCGCGCGGCCGTACCGCTCTCCCTGTATGAGGATGGTGAGGATCAGGACCTCGCGATCGGTTGAGATTCGGGGCATGGGGTCTCCTGGGAATAAACCTTACAATCGTATACTATTCGGTCAACTTGGGTAGGTCAAGGTCTTCTCAGCCCTGATGCGACCGTCTTAAACCACGCTGATCCTGGACCGCGAACTCCCGTCCTCGCTCCGGGGGACGGCGGAGTCGTGTTGCGCTGGTGACGTTTTTGGCTGGTGAGGGAAGTGACCAGGCCCCGGCGGATCATCTGCGCTCATCCGTGTTCATCTGTGGTCGGTTCCGTTCAATCGAAAAAGCCCACGGCGTGCACGCCGTGGGCTTTTGGTGAGCGTGGGGTTGGAAGTCTGGGGTTACTCGATGATGCGGGGGGTGTTGAGCCAAGCGAAGGAGTTGGCTACGGAAGCGTCGTCTTCTTCGATGGTGTCAACGTTGACGTCGATTCCGTCGAAGGGACCGACGGGCACGGTAACGCCGGGCGAGTCGATCTGATGAGCGGCTTGCTTGGCGTAGTCGATGCGGAGGCCGGTCTGACGCAAGGTGTCAAGCTGAGCCTTCTGGATCGTGCGGAGTTCCGCCAGCTTGCCTTCGAGCTGCTTGAGGTTGCCGATCTCACCCCAGCGGTCGTAATCATCGAGCGTGGCCTGAAGATCCTTGGTCATCTCGATGAGTCGCTCGTTGCGCTCGATGGCGTCGATCTGACTATCAAGCTGCCACATCTGTGTCTGGAAGGTCGCGTACTCGCTTTCGAGTCGATCGCAGATTTCCATGAGCCGGGCCTTTTGCTCGGAGAGCATGGTGACCTGCTGCACGTTGGACGCGGCGCGATCTTGATAGTTGAGACGGACAGCGTTGATGCGCTTCGCTTCGGTGTAGGCCTGGGGCACGTCGAAGCGGATGCCCTTGAAACGCACGAAGACGGCCCGGACCGCGTCGTTCGGGTTCGACTCAGCTCGCACCACGAGGGTCTTGAGTTCGGTCAGGTCCTCGGTGGTCATGGCGACGACTCGGGTGGCGATCTCAGAATCGCGACTGAACTGGGCCAACTGATGCTCGACCTCGGCCAGCTCACCACGAACGGTGGCGATTCGGTCGGGGTATTGGTCGGCCATCTGCACGAGTTGGCGTCGCAGGGCGGCGGGTTCGTCCAAGGCCCGGTCAACGACCATCTGGACGTTGGAGCGGATTTGATGAAGGCCGGCCGCGACTTTGTGCGGACCGATCAGCAACGTCAGGCCACCAAGTGCCAGTCCACTGATCAGGCCCCACCTGATAATAGATCGTGTGAAGCTCATTGTTGGTTCCTTTCAGCTGATGCCTGACGGCTTGTTTTCGTTCCAATTCGCGTCTCGGGCACGCGTGTCTCGTGAATGTCATTGGGAGGCGGGCCGGGCGGTTTTCACGGCTTATGCGTCTTTTTGGTGTTCGCGGCGGACCAGAGCCGTGGCAGGGGCGTTGGGGGGTCCGAGAAGTGGTTTTTTGACCCCCAGGCGTGGAATGTCCGCAAATAAGCGGTTTGCGACAACTAAGGCCGTGGGCGGACTCGTACACTTGACAGACAAGGAATCGCCGCCGGATGCAGCGATTGGCCTGAAACGCGGGCCTCCGCTCGCCCAACAACCGGATGGAGTGATGAACACGCTGACGACATCTTTTGTCAAGCGGCTTCGCGATCGTGATGAGGCTGCGTGGTTTGAGCTGTGGGAGACGTTCGGCCCGGTGCTGCGCGGTCAACTGGCCAAATGGGGCCGAGGCCGCATCGGGGTTGAGACCGTGCGTGATCTGACGCAGGAGACGTTGGCGGCGCTTTCGGATTCGATCGACCGGTACGACCCGAGCCGGGGCGCGAGGTTCAGCACGTGGTTGCTGTCCATCGCCAAACACGCGTTGGGCGACGAGATCGATCGCCGCATGGCCCTGAAGCGCGGGGGCGGGCGCAAGCCGACCGAGTTCGACGAGCGGTTCATGGGTGAGGCGGCGACGATCGAAGCTGACGCTGCTTATGAGCAAAGCGTGTTTCGGGCCAAGGTGTACGCGGCGATTCGCAAGACGGAAACGGAAGCGGAGTTCATGCCGTTTCAGGTGTATCGGATGCGGGTGTTCGACGGTATGCCGGGCAAGGACGTGGCGGTGCAGCTTGGCGTGAGTGAGCCGACGGTGAGCCGATACTTGCAGCGGGTGCGGGACTTGTTGCGGCGCCGGTTGGCGGAAACGATCGCGACCTACAGCTTTACGGCTGAGGAGCAGGAAGAGGCCAGGCGGGCGGGCCTCGGCGACGATGATGTGATGTTCGACGACGGACTTCGAGATATTTACTACAAGCAATCACAGTTGCTCATGCAGGACGAGACGGCAGCGTCAGAGGTGTTCTAAAAGGTTTACGGAAACTCCCGCCGCATCGTGCGGCCGACTCGTAGGGAGATAAAGAAATGGTATCTTTCGCCGGACTCATCCTGTTCCTTCTCGGTCTGGTCGCGGCTGGCCTCGTGATCGCGTTCGTGCTCGTGCCGCTGCTCAAGGGCATCGGCTGGCTGATCGGCGGGGTGTTCAAGGGCATTGGCTGGGTTATTGCGCACATTTATCAGTTCATCGCCGGCATGCTCAAGGACTCCGTGCGCTTTGTCGGGTCGCTGATCGCAATGGTCGTGCTGATGCCGTTGCTGCTGATGAATATCGTGATCGGCCGATGGTCGGCGGCGGGACACTTCGGCCGGTCGATCAAGCGCGAATGTAATGTTGCCAGCAATTGCATTTACCGCGTGGCGTTGCAGCGCCCGCTTCGGTTCGTTCTGCTGGGCGGTTTGCTGGAAGGCGTAGAGGAGCGCGTCAACGAGGCGATGATCAACGCCCCGACGTCCGACAGACCCTCTCGGCGCGTCGGCAAGTTCGACGGATACACGATCATCGGTTCGTTGCCCGGCGGCGGGTCGGGCGCGAAGCTGTACATCGCTCAACCCGACGACGCCAAGCGAGCCCGAAACAGCGCGCTGCCCGAGCGCGTCGTTATCAAGTCGTTCACGCTGACGGATGGATCATCGCTGCCGCAGATTATCCGCGAGTCCCGCGCGCTGGAGGCCGCCAAGCAGCTCGGGCTCGTGCTCGAGCATGACCTGGACGAGCATCGGTTCTTCTATGTGATGCCGTATCACGAGGGTGATCATCTGGGGCTCATCACCCGCCAGATGCACGGCAAATCCGACGCGAACGGCCTGAACGTTCGACAGCTTGGCACTGTCTTTGAGTACGTCGAGGACCTGCTGGGAACATTGGCCGAATACCACCGCGGCGGACTTTGGCACAAGGACGTCAAGCCGGAGAACATCATCATTCATGACGGCGAGGCTCATCTGGTTGACCTGGGGCTGGTCACGCCGCTGCGTTCAGCGATGACGCTCACCACGCATGGCACGGAGTACTTCCGCGATCCGGAGATGGTGCGGATGGCACTGCGTGGGGTGAAGGTGCATCAAGTTGACGGCGCGAAGTTTGATATCTACGCGGTCGGCGCCGTGCTGTACTTCATCACCGAAAACACGTTTCCCGCGCACGGCGGGCTGAGCGTGTTCGCCAAGCGAAGCCCCGAGGCGATGCGGTGGATTGTTCGCCGGGCCATGGCCGACTACAACAAGCGTTACGAAACGGCGGATCAGATGCTGGCGGACTTGCGGTATGTGAGCAGTGCCCGCGATCCGTTCTCGGTCAAGCCGGCGCAGTTGCCGTCGATGGGCGGCGCAACCCCGACGCAGTTCGTGGTGGACCCGGCGGGTGTCGCGCAGGTGGTGTCGTCGGCCGGTTCGCCCAAGCCGCCGGCTGAGGAACCCCAAGCGCCGCGCGGCCGACGGCCGCAGCTTCGCGTCACGAACTGGTGGACCGGTGCGTATCAAGTGGAGAAGGCCGGCGCGCCGGGCGCACCGCACGCACCACACGTTGGGGCACAGCCTCGGGCATTCCGCGAGCAAGCAGCATCACTGCGTCATCAAGTTTACGCTCGTACGATGAGCCCGCGACGGGCGGCTCGTGAACAGGTCAAGGCCGCTCGCGCACGAGCGCGCGAGATCCAACGCCGCACACGATCGCATCTGCATCGCCGTCATATTGAGCATGGTCCGGCGCCGGTGTTGGCAGTGCTCGCGGTGATGATGATGGTCGGCGCCTTTTTGGTGATAAAGGTGAGTAAACGCAGCGCATCGGTGACGTCAGGCGAAGGTCTGGCCGCAGCGCCGTATGCCCTACCCGCGCCTCCGGCGGAATCGGCCGGTCGGGCCTGGCTGTTTCTCAACGACCATCCCGCGGCCACGAATCCTCGGGTGCAGGTTGAGATTCAGAAGGTCCTTGGGCAGTACCGCGACGGCGGCTGGCGCGTCATCACCGACGATGCCGATATCGAGGTCGCGGTGCGGAAGTTCCTCCCCGCGGGGCAGATTGATCCCGACAGACCGCTACCCCCGCTGCTGCGCAAAACGATTCTTGACAATGATCTCGCCGGAATTCTCCGCATCATCGCCAAACCAGGAGAAGGCGCGCCGCACGAGCGGATTGACTGGGTCCTGATCTCGCCGCTGAAGCTCACGCACGACCAAGCGCCCGTCGCCGATACCAGACGAAACTGAGCCCGGCTGACTCTGATCGGGCCGACGTTCGACCCTGCACCCGCGACTTTGGTTTGCGGGTTTCTTTGTGCGCACAAGACCGTGGGTAGTGCGTGCCATCGCCGTGGAACGTCGCGACATCAGCCTCGTATCGCGATCAGTCCTTGGCCGATGAAGCGTCCGAGCGCAGGGAAGCCGGATCGCGCTGGGCGGCCGCGCCGCTGTCGGCCACGATATCGATGTGGTAGGGGATCGGCCCGAGGGTGTATGCGTCCATATCCAGCAGGAAATCACCGCCGGGCCGCTTGGACTCGCCGCGCTCCGCCCGAGCCACGACCACGTTCGTCATGACGAACTGGAACGTGTTGGCGTCGGGATCGACCACGACCCGTGCCGTCTCGGCCCCGAAATGGAGCGGGCCGGCTTCCACGTTGAACCACAGCAAGTTGCCGGTCAGCGGGTCGACATCTTTCGCGGATATCCACCACGATCCCATCAGCCCCCCGTCGGGTTGCTTCAGCGCAACCTGATGCACGTCGCGAATCACACGTGAGACCGTATGCGAGCGAGGCGGGCCGCCGCGCAACATCACGAGGCACAAAACGATCAACCCGGCGCACGATAGAGGCAGCCACAGCCGTCGAGACCAGCGCGGATTCGGGTGGCGGCCGGCGGGTTTGTCGGGTTCCATGCTGAGCGATCCCCAATTCCTGGCGGGTGGTCCGCCTCTACTTCAGCATCGGATATTCCCAGCCACCGATGCAGCAGGAGCCGACTGTTCTCGGACCCGCACGACACCGGCCTCGTCATCGCTCGTCCCGCCCGCCCAGGGTGACGCGATCGGCGGCCCTATTATTCTCCCTCGTCAATCCTCCATGCCCTCACACGCCTGATTCTACATGACACTCGACCAGATCGCGTTTCACGACCTCACCTGGCTGGCCGTGGCGTTTCTCATCGTCGCCGTGCTCTATTCCATGGTCGGGCACGGTGGAGGCTCGGGCTACCTGGCCGTCATGGCCTTGGCCGGCTTCGCCCCACACGAGCTGCGCCCCACCGCGTTGTCGCTGAACATTCTCGTTGCCACCATCGCGTTGGTCCGTTTCTCGCGCGCCAAGGCGTTTACACCCTCGCTCTTTTGGCCGTTCGTTCTTGCCTCCGTTCCGTGCGCATTCATCGGCGGCCTCATCGAACTTGATCCCACCGTCTATAAGATCGGCCTCGGCGTCGTTCTGCTCGTGGCCGCCTATCGCCTCTTCATGTACCAACCCAAAGGCGGAATTGAGACCACCCGCGCCCTACCCATCGCGGCCGCACTGGTCATCGGCTCCGTGATCGGCCTCGTGTCGGGACTGATCGGCGTGGGCGGCGGTATTTTTCTCAGCCCGATCTTGCTCCTGGCCCACTGGGCCACGGCTCGCCAAACCGCTGGCATTACCGCCGCTTTCATTCTCGCCAATTCCATCGCCGGGCTGCTCGGCGTGATGATGGGATCACTCCAAGGCGACGCTCCCTTTCCGTTTCACCCGGTCCCGATCGCCGTCTGGGGCGCCGCCGTCGCCGTCGGCGGGTTCGTCGGCTCCGGCATCGGTAGCCGGCGTCTCGGCCACATCGCCCTGCGGCGAATGTTGGCCATTGTCCTGTTCATCGCCGCCGGGAAGATGTTTTTGCGATAGCGGTTTGCCGCCGGGCCGCCGGGAGCCTTTTCAATAGCTTCAATTCCGCCTGCCCGTCGTATGTTCCGGCAGAGCTGCCGGCGCTGTGGAATCATGCGGTCCCGTTCTCCGCGGATGCGCCATAATTGGTGGTTTTCTTGACAGCATCTTGCCGACACCGTATTATGGTAAGGGTTCTGTTTGGGTAAACAAGCAATGGTTGGGACTACAGCATCAGACGTAGCGAACTACCTGATCTGTCTGGCCGCTCAC
>JADFGE010000136.1 GCA_022567855.1 Planctomycetota bacterium
CGTGATGGTGACGTTAGACACCAGCGAATCACCAACCACTACTCCCACCCAACCGCTTGCGGCTTCGCGCTCCAGCTCCCCCTCCCCCCGGCCCTCCCTTGGTACAACCGTCACCAAGCGCGCCGCCGCCGCCGGAACCCCCGGAAAAACCAAACCCGCTTCGCCCGCGGTGCGAAAACTCGCGCGCACATTGGGCGTTGACCTCAACAAAATCGAAGGTTCCGGCCCGGGCGGGCGCGTATTGCGCGCTGATGTTGAGCAAGCGAAGAGCGGTGTGCCTACCACACCAGCCCCGCCTATCAACGTTACGGCGGTGAGCGTACCTGTGGTTCCTTCAATACCAAAAAGACCAACAGCTGCGGCCCAGCCCATGCCCGAACCGCCGGGCACGGCCGATCACGATCAATACGGACCGATCCGCCGTCATCCGTTGACACAGGCCCGCAAGACGATCGCGGCGAATATGGCCACGTCTTGCCGGACGATCCCGCATGTGACGGACACCGACGAAGCCGATGTCACCCTGCTCGACGAGTTGCGGCGCACCCATGACAGCATCGACAGCTCGGTGGGGAAATTGACCCTGCTGCCGTTCATACTTTGCGCAACAGGTTTGGCGTTACGCCGGCACCCCATCTTCAACGCGAGCTTTGACGAAGATGCCGGCCAGATTATCTACAAGCGATATATCAACATCGCCGTCGGCGTTCACACTGAGCGGGGGCTCGTCGCGCCGGTGATTCGAGACATCGATCAGATGGGCGTAGCGCAGATCAACGAGGCCCTTCACGAACTTGCCGAGACGGCGCGCACCGCGAGCTTTGCCGTCAACGATCTGCGCGGCGGCACGTTCACGGTCTCCAATGCCGGCGCGATGGGCGGAAGCCGATTCTCCACGCCGATCATCAACCCGCCGCAAGTTGCCGTCATGGCCCTTGGTCGAACGAGATGGAGGGCGTGCGTGGTAGACGGGAAGGTTGTCCCGCGGTTGATCCTGCCCATCAGCATTTCCTTCGATCATCGCATCATCGACGGCGGGTCGGAGGTTGCCTTCCAGCAGGATATCATCCGGTCGCTGGAGAACCCGGCGCAGTTGCTGCTATAAAGGCGGCGTTTGCGTGTGGAACCGCAACGCGCGGTCCGGCGGCCCGCCGCTCAACGTTGCTTGGGCGACCGTACTTTGTACCTTTCGTACTGACTGCCTATAACTGACACCATGGTTGTCGGTGAATTCACCCAGGAAACAGATCTGGTCGTCGTTGGCGGTGGGCCGGGCGGGTACAGTGCGGCCTTTCGCGCGGCTGAACTTGGCATCGAGACCATCATCGTCGATGCAACGGGCGCGCTGGGAGGCGTCTGCCTTCACCACGGGTGTATTCCCTCCAAGACAATGCTCAGCATCAGCGAGACGATACGCCTGGCTGAGCGAGCCGGGAAGTTCGGCGTTCATTTCGACAAGCCCAGCGTCGATCTCGGCGAAATCCGGCAGTGGATGAGCCAAACCATCGACACGCTTACCGCGGGCTTGGGCGAGATCGCCAAGAAGCGCGGCGTCGAGATTCTCAAAGGAAAAGCGCGGTTCGAGGATCAGCGGCAACTGAGCATCCACAACGGCTCCGGCTCGCGCATCCGCTTCAAGCGAGCCATCATCGCCACCGGCGCCAGTCCGTTGCCACCGACGGGCGGCTGGCTCGATTCGCCGCGCATGATGGATGCGGCCGCGGCTCTGAAATTCGACGAGATTCCCGCGACATTGCTGGTGATCGGCGGCGGATACATCGCGCTGGAGTTGGCGAGTGTCTACGCGGCGCTGGGCAGCAAGGTGACTTTGGCGGCCCAGTTCGACCGCTTGTTGCCTGAGGCCGATCCTGATCTCGTGCGCCCCTTGGCCAAGTGTCTTGGCGAACTCCTCGAGAATGTCCGCTTGAACGCTCCGATCACTGACTTGCGCGAAGTTGATAGGGGCATCGAAGCGACAATCCAGAGCGCTGAAGCGCCGTCGTCGGCCGTGTTCGAACGCGTGCTTGTCGCCATCGGACATCGTCCCAACACCGCCTCCTTAGATCTCGCCAAAGCTCGAGTTGAGGTGGATGATGCGGGATATGTTCGAATCAACGATCAGCTTCGATCGAGCAACGCGCGTATTCTCGCCGTCGGTGATGTTACAGGCGAGCCGCTGCTGGCGGACAAGGCGATTCACCAGGGGCGCGTCGCGGCGGAGGTCGTTGCCGGTTGGGGTAGCGTCTTTGATCCGCGCGCCGTTCCTTTTGTCGTGTTCACCGATCCACAAGTTGCGTGGTGCGGTCTGACTGAAACACAGGCCGCCGATCAGGGGATCGCGCATAAGACGGTCAGGATTCCCTGGGGCGCTTCCGGGCGCGCCGTGAGCTTGGGGCGCAGCGACGGGATGACCAAGCTCGTGTACGACCCCGATACGAAGCTCGTGCTCGGGGTCGGGATCGTCGGGGCCGGCGCGGCTGAGATGATCGCCCATGGCGTGTTGGCGGTGGAAATGGGAGCGGTCACCGCCGATCTCGCCCTGTCGATCCATCCTCATCCCACGATGAGCGAACTGATCAGCGAAGCGGCCGCCCAGGTCGAGGCAACCCCGCCGCCTGAGCCGTCGTGAGGATGGTGCCGCTGTTGCGCGGCACAATGTTGGCCGATATGCCGTCCCCAAGGAACGTCAACGCGCTCGATCAAGCCGACCGACCTCGGCGACGCGGTGTGCTCTTGGCAGCGATCATCGTTGTGGTCACCGCCATCGCATATCTTCCTGCGGTCAACGGCGGCTTCATCTGGGATGACGACAACTACGTCACCGACAACGTGCTTCTGCACGATCTGGACGGGCTGAAACATCTGTGGGTGCCGGGCTATACCAAGCAATACTACCCGGTCGTCTTTACGACCTTTTGGATGGAGTATCAACTGTGGGAGCTGAACCCGCTCGGCTACCACTTGGTCAACCTCACCGGGCACATTATCAACGCGCTACTCGTATGGGCGGTGTTCGCGCGGCTCAAGATGCGCGGCGCATGGATGATCGCCGCGATCTTCGCCCTTCACCCCGTTCATGTCGAGTCAGTCGCGTGGATCACCGAGCGCAAGAACGTGCTTTCGGCGATGTTCTATCTGCTGGCGATGTTGGGATACTTGCAATGTGACCCTCGGCTCGGCGTGGGCGACCGAGTGCGGCATGTCGGGGCGGCAGTGGGTTGGTACGCATCGAGCCTCGTGCTGTTCACGCTGGCGCTGTTGAGCAAGTCGGTGACGTGTTCACTGCCGGCGGCGTTGGTTTTGTTGATGCTCTATCGACGTGTGCCGGTGACGCTGTGGCGCATGGCCGCGTTGACGCCGATGTTCGTTCTCGGCCTGATCATGGCCCTGAACACGGCGCGGTTGGAACAGCACAGCGTCGGGGCGGTCGGAGTCGATTTTGACTTCAGCGTCGTCGAGCGCTGCCTTATCGCGTCCAAGGCGCTGCTGTTTTACCCGTGGAAGATGTTGTGGCCGGGGCCGCTGATTTTCATCTACCCGCGGTGGATCATCGATTCAAGCAGCGCGGCGAGTTACTGGTCCGTGGCCGTGGTGGGGGTGATCGCAGCGGCTGCGGTCGTATTGTTCGTGCGCTCAAGGCGTGGCCCGGCAGTCGCGTTGGCGTTCTACGCGGGAACCATCCTTCCGGCCTTGGGCTTCATCAACGTTTACCCGCACCGGTTCTCCTTCGTCGCTGATCATTTCAACTATCTGGCGAGCCTGGGAATCATCGCACTTGTCGTCGGCTGCGCCACCCTCCTGATTCGAAGCAGGGCGGTACGAGTCGGACTTGCGGTCGTTGTGTTGGCGGTGCTGTCGCTACTCACGTGGCGGCAAGGGTCGATGTACCAAAACAACCAGACGCTGTGGCGATGGACGGTTGACCGAAATCCCGCCGCGTGGCTTGCCCAGAATAACCTCGGCTTGATCGAACGGCGGGCGGGAAACCTCGAGGTGGCGATCGATCGCTTTGAGGCAGCCATCGCGGCCAAACCGAATCATCACCGTGCGCGGGCGAATCTCGCCTTGACCCTGCAAATGGAGGGGCGATTCGACGAGGCGCTGCACCACATGCGCATCGCCAACGAGCAAACGGTGGTCGAGTTCGGCCGGCCTCGCGGTCATGATCTCTATCGAATCGGCGTGCTGTTGGAGAAGCTCGACCGCATCGACGAAGCGGTGGGTTACTTCGGTCGAGCCGTCAAGGCCGACCCGCGGGAGTTGGATGCTCATTTTCGTCTTGCCGTGCTGGCCGTCGGTCAAGGCCGACACGCGGATGCGGCCGATCATTTCCAGAGCGTTCTGCACCTTGATCCGGACAACGTCACGGCCCACGGATTCCTCGGGAATCATTATCGCGATGTCGGTCGTTACCGTGACGCTGAGGCGCACTATCGGATGGCGGTGCGTGTTGCAGGCGAAGTGAAAGACCAGTTCGCCACGGCACGAAGTCTAGCTCGGTTCCTGGCGACCTGCCCGGACGACTCGGTGCGCAACGGCGTCGAGGCGGTGGCCCGAGCGGAACAGCTCAATGCGCTCCTGTCCGGACAGGATCCCTATACGCTCGACATTCTTGCCATGGCCTACGCCGAAGTGGGGCGGCTTGATGATGCAGTCGCCACAGCCCAGCGAGCGCAACAAACCGCAGACGCAATGCAACTTGACGAACTGAAAAAGGAGATCGAACAGCGGCTGATGACGTATCGTGACGGCCGACCTTGGCGCGACGAATGATGTTGGGGACCAGAACGGGTCAGCCCTGCTCGTGCTTCGGTTTGTAGACGAGCTCGGGCACGCGCTTTCGGTTTGGTTCGACCTTGGTAAGCGGATCGACCTCAGCGCTGGTGGCCAGATAGCGCTGGGCAAGATGCTGATAGTGCCTGGTGCCGACTGATTTCCAGGCGATCTCATCATCCGTCAGCTCGCGCATGATCTTGGCGGGGATTCCGGCGACAAGCGTGCGCGGCGGCACTTCTGTGCCGGCCTTCACAAACGCCATCGCGGCCACGAAGCTGTCCTCGCCAATCACGGCGTCGTCCATGATGACCGCATTCATGCCGACCAAAGCGTTGCGCTTGATCGTGCAGCCGTGCAGCACTGAGCCGTGTCCGATGTGACCATCGGCCTCGATCGTGACGTCTTTGCCCGGGAAACAATGCAGGACGCAGTTGTCCTGGACGTTCGCGCCGTCCTTGACGATCAATCGGCCGAGGTCGCCGCGAAGCGATGCGCCCGGGCCGATCAGACAGCGCGGTCCGATGATCACGTCGCCGATGAGCACGGCCGTGGGATGCACATACGCAGTCGGATCGACGACCGGTCGAATGCCTTCGAACTCATAGGCTGGCATGATGCGAGTTTCCGGATCGGAGGGGATTCACCACAGAGGCACAGAGGGCGCAGAGGGAAGACAGAAAATAAAAAAGCAATTGGTCTGAGATGATGACGACGGCTCTTTCCAATTCTACTCCTTCGCTTCTTCTTACTCTGCGTTCTCTGCGCCTCTGCGGTGAATCTTCTTCTTAGGTTTGGTTCACGCCTCGACCGCGGCCGGCTGAGGCGCCATCACGCGACTTTGCACCACGCGGAAACGATTCACAACGAACGCCGCATCGGAAAGCGTAGCGTTTCCTGCGGGGTTCGCGCCCGAGACGTGGAAGTCGCTGAATGCGGACGATTGATTTACCCAGATTTGACCTGTGAGATTGCACGATAAGGCCACGCCTGCATCGGCCGAGGCGTCCTGGGCCTTGGACAAAACCTCCTGGTTCGTTGAATAAACGGAGCAGGTTATGGCCCCGAGTTCACGCGCCGCCTTGGCCGCCAGTTCGATACTCTGGTCGGTGTTGGCCGTCTCGACGATATATACGATCGGGCCGAACATCTCTCGCATGTAAAGGTCTTGCTGCGAGGCGTCAACCTTGAGGATGAGCGGGCTGCGCACACGCGCTTCAGGGAACATCTCGTTTTCGACCGGCGTGGACTCGCGCAGCACTTTACCGCCATCCGATTTCGCCTGATCGATGCGCTGTATCGTGCCCTCATTCTGGATCGCACCGAGAAGCTCAGCACCGCGCTTCGGATCGCCCAGCAGCCAATCAACGGCTTTGACAATCGCGCCGGCAACATCATCGAAGCTCATCGGGCCTTGGCCGGTTTCGATTCCATCCTTGGGAATGAAGATGTTCTGGCTGGTCGTACACATCTGCCCCGAATAAAGGCTGAGCGTAAAGGCGATGTTTCCGGTGACTGCCCGCAGATCGTCGATGCTGTCGATGATGATCGAGTTCACGCCCGCCTTCTCGGTGTAGACGATCGCCTGTGGTGCGTTCTGCTCAACCCAATCCCCGAACGCACTTGAGCCTGTGTAGTCGACGATTCGCACTTCAGGGCGCGTCACAAGCTCCTTCGTGATCGGGGCGTCGGAACTGTCGGCGGCCAAGGTGACAAGATTGGGATCAAAGCCTTGTTCGCTCAGCACGCTGCGCGCGATCTCAACAGTGATCGCCAAAGGCAGCACAGCGCCGGGATGCGGCTTGACGACGACCGCATTGCCCGTGACTAGGCTCGCAAACAGTCCGGGGTAGCTGTTCCAGGTCGGGAAGGTCGAGCAGCCGATGACGACCGCTACGCCGCGGGGCACGATGCGGTACGTCTTGTCGAGCACCACCGTGTCCGTCTTCGAGACCTTCTTACTCCATTTGACATGCTCGGGCACGCTGGTCATCGCCTGGTAGGCATACGCGATCGCTTCCAGACCGCGGTCCTGAGCGTGCGGTCCACCGGCCTGGAAAGCCATCATGTACGCCTGTCCGGTCGTGTGCATGATCGCCAAGGCCATCTCGAAACTGTGCTGATTGATCCGGTTCAGTATTTCCAGGCAGATGCCGCTGCGGTCTTCGATGCTCGCCCGTTTCCACGAGTCCCTAGCGGACAAGGCAGCCGGCACGAGGATGTCCAGATCAATTCTGGGATAGGTGATGCCGAGCTTCGGCCCGAACGGCGAGATTTCTTCGCCGACGGAGCCACTCGCGCCCGGCTGATCGATGGCAAAGGGCTTGTTGAGCCGGGCGTCGAAAGCGGTCTGGCCGTCGGCTTTGGCCGTCTCACCGTAGATCTTGCCGCTGGGGACCTCAGGGTACGCGCTCCAGAAGGTGCGGTCCGCGATGGCGGAGACGGCCCGCTCAAGCGTCTGGCGATGTTGCTGGTAAAGAGGATGGCTCACAGGTGACGTGTCCTTATGTTGGCGATGGCAGGGCGGCAACGTGATTGCGCCAGTAGCGGCGCCGCAGCCCCACCCTATGGTAAATGAAGCAGCCAATCCTTGCAGGGACGCCCAATACAGCACGCCTCAGGCACGAG
>JADFGE010000137.1 GCA_022567855.1 Planctomycetota bacterium
ACGTGGGCGTCAACGACCTGCTCCTTCTGGGCGGCGCCTGGGGGGCCTGTCCCGGCGGCGGGAGCGATGGAGGATCGTCCCACCACGCCCTGGGGGAAGCGGTCCAGGCGATGGGCTATGACGATCTCGAGGACTATCACGAGTGGCTGGCCCAAGCCGGTGACGCAGAGGCGCTCGCGTCCGGTTGGGTCCTGTACGCTCTGCTCACGGACGGTGAGTGATGACCATGGTGGATTCAGGGCCCCGCATTCCCATGCGGGGCCCGTTGCCCGACGTACCACAGGAGATTGTCTGATGTCCGACCAGAGCAACAATGTCGTCACGGGGCCGAGCCCAGCCGCCATGCTCGCCGTTGCGGCTGTCTTGGTGCTGGGCGGTGTCTTGACAGCACCCGCCTCGGCCCAATGTCTCGCCAACGAGACCCAGAAGCTGACCGCTTCGGACGCCGATCAATTTGACCTCTTCGGGACCGCTGTTGCCATCCACGGCGATCTCATCCTGATCGGCGCCATTCTCGACGACGACGGCGGACTCAACACCGGCGCGGTCTACGTCTTGCGATTCGATCCCGCCACGTCGCAGTGGATCGAAGAGCAAAAGCTTACCGCGATCGAGCCTGTGCCCCAAACTGACTTCGGTATCTACGTTTCCATCACCGAGGACCTGGCTCTCATCGGGGCGTGGCGCGACGGCGAGAACGGTTACACTGCGGGGTCGGCGTACATCTTCCGTTTCGATCCCGAAACTTCGCTTTGGGTCCAGGAGCAGAAGCTCCTCGCCTCCGATGGCACAAACTTTGACCGTTTCGGCTCGGCCGTGTCCATCTGGGGCGACGTGGCCATGGTCGGGGCGTATCTGGACGACGATCCCGTGCCCGACACCGGCTCCGTCTACGTCTTCCAATACGATCCAGATTCGGGAATATGGAACGAGGTGCAGAAGCTCATCCCCGACGAAATCGGCCGATTCGGACGGTCCGTGTCACTCCAGGGAGATACCGCCCTCATTGGAACGTGTTGCGACTTGGAGATGGGCTTCCAGGCCGGGGCCGCCTACGTCTACCGCTTCGATCCCGATGGATCGGGACAATGGATCCAGGAGCAGAAGCTCGTCGCGTCCGATGGGGACGACAACGACATCTTCGGCTGGTCGGTCTCTCTCGACGGCGACGTCGCCCTGATCGGCGCCTACGCCGACGAGGTGGGGCCGCTGTTTGGCGCCGGCTCGGCCTACGTGTTTCGCTTCAACGGGAGTCAATGGGTCCAGGAGCAAAAGCTCACCGCCTCCGACCCGGCCAGCGAAGACTTCTTCGGCTGGTCGGTGTCGTTACACGGCGATCTGGCGCTCATTGGAGCGATCCTTGATGATGACTACGCCAACGGCTCTGGTTCAAGCTACATCTTCACCTTTGACGGCAAACAGTGGAGCGAAGCCGCCAAGTTGCGGTACGAAGCCGTCCAGGGCGTTCACGCCTTCGGCGTCTCGGTGGCCACCGACGGCGAGCACGCGATCGTCGGCGCGAATTTCACGACGGTCGACGAGCAGGCGGAGGCGGGCGCCGCCTATATCTACGGCGGCCTCGGGGATTGCAACGAGAACGGCGAGCTGGACCTCTGCGACATCGCCGACGGGTTCAGCCCCGACGACAACAACAACGGCATCCCGGATGAATGCGAAATCCCCGGCGACCTGGACGGCGACAGAGAGGTCGGTGTGCCTGATCTGCTTATCCTTCTGGGTAACTGGGGCCCGTGCGACGACTGCAATGATTGCCTCGCCGATATCGACGACGACTGCACCGTCGGTGTGAAAGATCTGCTTATCCTTCTCGGGAATTGGGGATAGGTGAAGAAGGCCCCGATGGAATCGGGATCTCCGCTACGCTTCGACATCAGAGAGAAGGCATCAAGGCATCAAGGCATCGAGGGGGGAGCAGAAGGCAAGTAGGCACCTAGGCACTGGGCATTGGGCACTAGGCATTAGGGAAGAGCTCAAGCGCAGGGTTTCGCCGGCGGGCTTGACCCGCCGGGGCGACCGGAGCAACGTGCCGTTTCGCCGAATGCATCGTGGCAGCGAGGGGAGAAGAAGGGTTGGGGCTTGGGAGAAGAATCCCAGGGATGGAATCCCTGGGCTTTCGGGAAGGGCGGTTTATTGTGTTTGGAAGTGCTCGGCGCTACCGATCGAAGATTCGTTGGCGAACGGACTGCAGTTGCTGAGCCTCGACGCCTTGGGGTTTGTAGCGTCGGTGGGCGGTGTCGAAACATCCCCGGCTGATCAGTAATGCGGCCGGGCAACGGACACCGGTCTTCATCGCCATGTTCTCAAGGAGCCGGCGGTGGGGTGTGTCAAGCCCCAAGGCGCGACAGAGGCGTCGCATGGTTGGGCCCTGTCGAACGTGATCGCGCCGAACGAGGCTTAGCACGCCGACGGTCACCAACGCCACAGCCATCGCGATAACCAGACCTGCGACAAGGAACCTTCCCTGCCCGGACCACAACGGTTCGCGCAGAGGGCGTAGGGCCATCCCAAGTTGCAGCGCGGCGACTTGAATCGAACTCAACGCAATCATCATGGCGCTGCTCCGACCAGAGTCCTGGGGCGATGCGCCAGGAATCGAGCTGCGGCGTCCGCACGGCTGCGAACTTCAACGAATCGATCTTGCTTGGCGAGCTGTTGTAACTCGCCGGCCACGCCGAGCGCTCGCGTGCGTTTGGCGACCCAAATACCGCTGATCCGATGCAATGGATCAGGATCAGCCAACATCGCCCGCAGTTGGGGCAGTCCTTTGGCGGATCTGACGGCGAGCAGGGCCCGGACCGCGTTGGCGCGTGGGCGATTCTGGCGAGTCGTGACCATCGGAACGATGCGTTCAATGCCGCGGCGATCCAGGCGCATCAGCGATTCGATCGCGTTGGCCCGGACACGGGCGTCATCGTGTCGCAAGGCCGTGCGAATCGCCTCGACGCTGGGGGTCGATCTGACATCCCTCAGGGCGACCACCGCCGCTGACGCCACGTGCGAATCAGTGCCTCCCGTATGGACGATCAACTCGCGCTGAAGGGCGGCGGACCACCGCAGCCGCCTGACCAGATCGATGGCCCCAAGTTTCTGACCTCGCGCGCCGTCGACCAGCATCCGCGTAAGCCCCGCCAGCATCGCCCGACGGTCATTGGCGGCGACCGCGTGGGCGGCGGCCAGCCGATCGTTGTGTGCCAAATCCAACCAGCGCTGGAAGAAGCGTCCCGCGCCTCGGCGCGCCAGCATCGCGGTCGCCTCACGAGCGATACCCGCATGTGGACTGCGCTCGAGTCGGCGAACCAAGTTCTCATTCCCAGCGTCGGTCTGGGCCACACATCGGCGGACCGCGACGGCGGCCACCGCTTCGTCACGATCGAAGCAGAATTGCTCGACGGCCCGGTCCACCGTGATTGAATCATGTCCAAGCAGGGCGACGAGCGCAGACATCCGCCCCGCCGGCGATGGAAGCGCGATCAGATCCGCCAGCCGCTCGATCCGCGCCGTCGCGCGCAAGCTCAGGGCGGTAATCAGGCGCACGAGGTTCACCTGGGCCGCAGCGGGAAGGCGAACGGCGGTGGCCGGCGGCGGGACGCAGCGTGTCGGTCGCTCGACCTGGCGCATGGCTCGGCGCCGTGAGGGCGCGAGCAACAGGTGTCCGTTCTCCAGGACGTCGGCCAAGGCGTCAGGTCCGTCGATTCGATTCAACTGCCGGGCCGCCGATCGCTGCAGGGAATCCACTGTCAGCCAGGGAATCAGACTGCGACGCACCGTGGGTCGGCCGAGCTGGGACACCGCCCCGCGCAGCAGGTACAGCGCGGGATGATCGGGCTCGGCCAGGATTTGGGCCAGCAAGGGGCCGGGTCGAACCGCCAGTAGGGCCGCCGCCAGCAGAATCTCGTCGAAGCGATGATTCCGGTAGGCGAGCAGTCCCGCCGACACGGCTTCGTCTAACCGCTGCCTCCCGAGGGGCCGAAGATCGCACCACGCGCCCGGGCCGGCCGTGGCCTCGACGACGCTGAGGATCACCTGAGCGGTCCGCCGGCCGACGTCCTCCATTCGCGATTCCACAAGCGGGGCGATCAGATCAACGCACTGGGCCAGCGCCAGTTCCTGGATGAGATCAAGGGCATTGAGAATTGGCTGAAGGCGGCCTTGGCGGACGATGGTGTGGACGACGGGCCGCAGGTCGGTCCGCACGTCGCCCAGCATTGGATATGCCCAAGGACCGAGCCGGTGCAGGCGCTGAATGACGGCGGCAGCGGCGGCTGGGCGGCCGGTGCCGAGCAGGGCCCGGCAGATCGCCTGCTGCTCGTTCGGTTCGGCCGATGATAGGGTTTGGGCGAGGACAGCGGCGACCGCCGAGGCGGGTTCGTCATGCAGCAGAGCCAGTCGAGCCTCAAGCGAAGGCATGTGGGGGAAGGGCAGGAATCGGCGGGGTCGGCTACTTGGGCGGCACACCTACAACTTGGGTCCGCCGCGGCGCCACCCACGACCAGTTGCATTTCATCGGACCAAGACCGCCGCTTTCTCCAGTCCTAGAATATTTGGAAATTTGGGTTGCCTTTGGCCAAAGTTCCGCAACAATGCTCATTCGTCAAAAGGAGGTGGAGAAGACTCGTTCTCCTGACTTTGTGAGGGTGGTATATGAGTCTTCCAGCCAAGTCGACGAGCCTACAGGCTTACAACATGCTTCTGTACCGCGGTGTCCTGCACCCCGAGTTTTTCGGGATCGAGGGCCGGTATCAGATCAAATACGGCGAGTATGACTTCGAAGCGTGGATCTTCCGCGGCGGTCATGCCCTGCGCTTCCAGCATGAGGATATCAGCCTCTCGGAGATCATCTACGACGACGTCAAGAGCCTGCCCGAGCGCGGCTTGGTCAGCACGCTCCCCTGTGCCGGAGAGAAGGACCATGAAGAGAAGTTCGGCGAGCGCATGGTCTACCTGACCTCGATGCAGACCGAGGTCCTGTCCGACCATCTTTACCTGAACACCTACCAGGAGATGATCGAGCACGCCCGCAGCGCGCAGACGCTGCTGTCAGTCTGGAACGATCATATCGGCAAGCCGAACATGTCACTGCTGGACATGCAGCGGCACCGGGACCAGATGCACGTGCAAAGCTATCACCTCCGCAGCGATTGCGGGTTGGTCCTGCGCACGCAAACGATCTTCCAGCTCAAGGATGAAGACGACGTGGACGAGCCCACCGACGACGAGGCGGCGCCGCAGTAAATGTCCGGCACTGGGCCGCGCCTCCAAGACAGGCCTGCTTCAACCGCCCAACGAAGATCGAATTGACTCAGCCGTCGGTGAGGGGCGCGGCGTTGTCTTGATCGACCGGCACTGGGGCCGCGGTGCCCGGGACCTGCCCCGGCTGCCAAATCTCGGTGATCTCCTGCCCGTCGCACGCCCGCCGCATGAGCAGATACACAATCGTCGAGCCGCTGAAGTAGTTGGCGAAAACATACCCGCCGACCAAGCCGACGACGACCGTGTGCCAGAACGAAACGAACCACCCCGCCACTTGGCTGTGCCATGAGACGTGCAGCGCCATCGTATCGCCGGTCAAGTTGAATAAGGATGCGCCGCCCGCGGTGGTAAACGCCGAGTTGTCAGACCACACGCCGATCAGACCCGCGGTGAAGTTCAGCATCAGCGAGGCGATGAAGCTAATAACGACAAAACCAATGGCCAGGCCGATCAGACCGGTGAACCCATAGCCCAGCAGATGCAGCGGCCGACCCAGCACATACGCATACGCCCGCTGCTGGGCGTCCGGGGCATCACAGTTCTCGCAGGCGACGGCCGGCACCAGCAGGCTGAACCCCAGCGCGTAGCCGATGACCAGGAACGCCACGCCGAACCCGGCCAGCAACGCCAGGCCGTACAGAAGGCCGCCCAGCACGTCGATCCACGGCAGCCTCAGCAGCAATCCTCCCAGCACCAACAACCCGGCCAGGGCCGCGGCGATCAATAGTGGAAGGAGCAACGAGAACAGGAGCGATCGCCAACTGCCGATCGCGAAGTCCACACCGTCCTGGGCGCGCAGTTTCTCCTCCAGGCCGACCTCGCAGGCGGTCATCCTCGACAGCGCCCCCCCGCCGAATGCAAGCACCACGACCAGCACCAACGCGTACACAATCGTGAAGGGCTTGTGATCACACCACAGGGCCTTGGGCGTCTCGAAGAACAGCGCCTCGCCGGCGGTAAAGAACTCGCTCGGTTCAACCAGGACGATCGCGCGAATTACGTCGCTGAATCCATCGGTCACATGAAGCGCCGTCGCCTCGAACGTACCTCGAGGCCGAGCTTCCTCGAGCTTTTTCATCGTGTCGACGTAGTCGGCCTCGTCGAGTGTGAGCGGTACTTCGTCTTCCTCGACGGCACGGCGCTTCTGGAGATAGCCCCGGCTCACGAGGGCCATCACCTCGTGCGCTTCAAACTCCCAATCCGCAGGATCACCGTCAGGTTGGTCGGCGTCGTCCACATACGCGAGGATCGCCGACTGGTAGGTCGTCCGGGCCCGTCGAGCGTCGTCATCCGTCCACAGCCCCGCGATGAGGCCCTCGGGATGGATCGTCGGCTCGGTTGCCCAGTCCCAGGCGCGGCCGGCCACCATCAACGCCGCCACCATCACCAGGCCCAGCACCAGTCGCGGCGGCTGAAACCCCATGGTCACCGCCCGCAGGATCTTGGGGAACCCGAACACCTGGGCGAACTCGACCTGCTCCACGATCGTGCGGCGTTGTGTATCAGCCACGAAACCACCTCCTTGAGGAAGCTCCCCGTTCGATGAGCGATGCTACCACCCCTGGCATCGGCTCACCACGGCGTCTGTATCCAGCCGGGACGCCGACAGCACCAATCCGGTGCAATATCGGGTAGAATGTCCCCTTGCAATGATGAATCGGACACCCCCTGTGGTCGCGCCGACGACCTGGGGCCCGGTGACACAACTTTGTGAAAGGAGAGTCCCATGGCCTTCACCCTGCCCGATCTGCCGTATTCACATGACGCTCTGGCGCCGCACATCGACGCCCAGACCATGCAGATTCACCACGGCAAACACCACAACGCCTATATCACCAAACTCAACGACGCCATTGCCGGCAACGCTACCCTCCAATCCAAGACCATCGAGCAATTGATAGGCGATCTGGACGCGGTGCCCGGCGATATCCGAGGCGCGGTCCGCAACAACGGCGGCGGACATTACAACCACACCCTGTTCTGGACGATCATGGCCCCGGCGGGAAGTGGGGGCGGCGGTGAGCCGTCCGGTGAATTGGCGGAGGCGATCAACGCGTGCTGCGGATCGTTTAGCGACTTCAAGACG
>JADFGE010000138.1 GCA_022567855.1 Planctomycetota bacterium
CGCCTGTAGACTCACCCCGGACGGCAGTGGTGGACAGGGAAAGCTGGCCGCCGACTCATTCGTCATCGCGGTTTCTAGGCCGAAGGACGGCGAGCCCGATGAGTCCTGTGCCGAACGTCATGCGCTGGTCCTACGGACACGGCCCCCAGTTGGCGAGGAGGGCGAGGAGGTCGGATGCGCCGACGGTGCCGTTGCCGTCGATATCGGTAGGAGGCCTACCGCAATCACCCGGAACGCCCGAGCCCCGGTATACTCGCGGCCGTTCTTGGAGCGCTGCCGTACCAGCGCCGCTTATGAGCCCTCATTCCTGCCCCCGCTCTGTTGACGCTGACGGTATCCCGACGCGATCGATGATGAAGGCATACTCAAACGCGAGTTCTTCATAGCGACCGTATCGCCCCGACGCGCCTCCGTGGCCGGCGCCCATGTTGGTCTTGAGGATCAACTGGTTGTCATCGGTTTTCGCGGCTCGCAGCTTCGCCAACCACTTGGCCGGCTCCCAATAGTGAACGCGGGGGTCGTTGAGACCGGCGGTGATAAGAATGTGCGGATAGTCCTGTGCCGTCACATTGTCATAGGGTGAATAGCTCTTGATGTAGGCGTAGTACGTGGAGTCGTGGGGATCGCCCCACTCTTCATACTCGCCGGTTGTCAGTGGAATCGACGCATCGAGCATGGTGTTGACGACATCGACGAACGGCACGGCCGCATGTGCCGCGGCAAACAGATCGGGACGCATATTCAAGACAGCGCCGATCAGCAAGCCGCCGGCGGATCCGCCTTTGATCGCCAGCCGCTCGCGGTTCGTGTAGCCCTCATCGATCAAGTATTCAGCGACGGCGATGAAATCGGTGAACGTGTTACGCTTGTTGAGCATCCTGCCGCCTTCTTTCCAATGCCGTCCCATCTCCGACCCGCCGCGAACGTGAGCGATCGCGTACACAAACCCGCGATCGAGCAATGAAAGATTGTTCGAACTGAAGCTCGGATCCATCGAAGCGCCGTAGGAGCCGTATCCATACAACAGACACGGATTGCGGCCGTCGCTCGCCACGCCCTTGCGATGAACGATGGAGATGGCTATGCGCGCGCCGTCCGTTGCGGTCGCATAACGTCGAACTGTCACATATTCATCAGGGTCGTATCCGCCGAGCACTTCTTGCTGCTTCATGAGCGTGCGGTCGCGCGATTCGAGGTCGTAGTCATACACGGAGTTCGGCGTGACGAGCGACGTATAGGTAAACCTGAACGTCGACGTGTCGTACTCAACATTCGTCGACCCGCGCACCGTGGACACCGCCTCGGGCAATTCCACCAGATGCTCCCGGCCGTCGGCGAAGTTGTGTACGCGCAACGATGTGTACCCGCCGCGGCGTTCGCTGAGCACCATGTGATCCGCAAACACGTTCACGCCGGTGAGGAAGACCTCTCGAGAATGAGGAATGAGCACCTTCCAATTGGCAGGACCCGGATCCGTAACCGGCGCCGCAACGAGCTTGAAGTTCGGCGAGTTGTCCGCGTCCGTGACGAGGTAGAACCAGCCGCCGTTCGGACCGCGCCGATGGTCCACCGAGTATCGAACGCCCTGGCGCCGCGGAGCGACGGACTTGAACTCGGCCGTCGGATCGGACGCATCGACGTACCAGGCCTCGCTGGTTGTCGGGGAGCTCGATGAGATGACAATGAACTCATCGGAGCGCGTACGCGAGACGCCGATGCCATACTTCACATCGTCTTCTCGTTTGACAAGCACGTCGTGAACCGAGTCGGCGCCGAATGGGTGCCGATAGATGCGATTGGAGCGCTTCGTTTCGTCGGTGCGCGTGTAGAAGAGCGTCTTGCTGTCGTTGGCCCAGACGAGCCCCCACGGGCCGGCGTCTTTGATAACCTCCTCGGATGTCACGCCCGTCGTGAGGTCCTTGATTGATATGGAAACCGCCTCGTAACCGATCGTGTCCACCGCGTAGGCGAGGTACCGATGATCGGGACTGATCGCTCGACTCGTGATTCGGTAATACTCATGCCCCTTGGCGAGTTCGTTGACATCAAGAATGATCTCTTCAGCGGCCTCCAACGATCCGCGCTTACGGCAGTAAATCGGATAGTCCAGCCCCTCGACCGTGCGTGAGTAATAGAAATACGGCCCGTCGCGATACGGAACACTCAGATCGGTTTGCTTGATGCGCCCGAGCATCTCGTCGTACAGCGTCGCTTGGAGCTGCTTGGTATGCGCCATAACAGCCTCGGCGTAGTCGTTCTCCGCAATGAGGTGTGCGATGACGGCGGGGTCGGTCTTGTGGCGAAGCCAGGCGTAATCATCAACGCGCGTATCGCCGTGCAGTGTTGATGACACCGGCCTCTTCTCCGCGATCGGCGGTGAGGGCGGATCGGCAACCGCCGCCCAACTGCACATGAGTAACGACATACCAAGGAATAGAGGGGTGATCTTGATGGACATGCTGTTTCTCCTTCGAGCAGCGTGCAGTGTAACGGCTTCACTCCTAACCGACATTTCCCATTTGACCTTCGCCCGGCTCTATCGCAGAGCCCTCCGAGCACGAGTGTAACGCCCGCCGCGGAAACTCAAGTTCCGGTCGCTTGCTTCTGACCGGAATCGACGGTGACGGTCCGAGTCCTGCCCCAAGACGGCGGCCTAGTGGCCCTGTCGGGCTGCTTCGGAGCGGGTGTGCACAGCTTGACAGCGAAGCCCATTCGCCGGGACGCGGTGGCTCGCTACTGATGCCTTGATGCCATCTGTACGGACACGGTCCCCAGTTGGCGAGGAGGGCGAGGAGATCGGCCGCGCTGACGTTGCCGTCGCCGTCACCAGGAAGGGACGTGTCATCCAGCTGCGAAGATCACGAGGAGCCGTGCCGCTCCAAGCCCGCCGAATACCTAAAGAGAGTACGGGTCAGGGGTCTTGGCTGGCTATCAGGCGCTCAAGCTTCGCAAGCCGCTCCTCGATCTGCAGCAGCTTGTGGATGATGATGACGTGGGTCTTCTTCGCGTCAATCCCTACGGGGCTGTCTTCGCTGGCGATCAGCTCTTCGATCTTAGCGTAGTCCGATGTGGCAACCTCCAGATCCATGTCGGCAACGATACCAGAGATCTTCACAGCCTGCTAGAGCTCGCCGATGATTTGCCGAGCGGTTCGTGCAGGCTCACGCGCGTGCCCGGTCGGATCTCCGAGCCGAATGATCAGCTGGCCGAGGTGGCGACTTGGCCGGGGGATAAGCGGGACTAGGCTAGCCCCGAAGCGGATGCGCGAAGCTCAACTCGTGGCCATCGGGGTCGCTGAGGTGAAAGAATCGCTCCCCCCATTCAGCGTTGCGCGGCGCAAACTGCGGCGACAACCCTGCTCTGGTGGTCCGGTTGTAGAACGCGTCGACATCTGGCACGTAGAAGATGACGCGGCCCCATGCAGGCAGAGGCGTCGCTGTCGTCTTCGCCGTCAGGTTGAGGTAGTTGCCGCCCACTGCGAAGCTCGTGAATGACGCCTCAGGTCCGCCGAGCAGGCGGCGAAATCCCAACGCCTCATAGAAGCGCACCGCCCGCGCCATATCGGTCGTGACAAGGGTCACTGCGCTGATCGCGTCGACGCCTGCACCCGGTTGGACGGACGGCGCATCGGTGTCGAGGTTAGCAGGACGCGTCGCCATCGTTCCAGTGTAACCGCCACCGGCCATGCGGCATCCTGAATTGAACAGTCTGCCAACCGGCTGGCACCCGCATCACGAATCCTGCTGGGCAGCGCTGGCGCGGCGTGCCTTGATAAACGACCAGACGCACAACAGCACAAAGACAAAGCAGACGATTGCCATGGCGGCTTGGACGGCGACCGCCCCCGGCCGCGCGAGTTCGCCGCCGGTCAGAAGTAGCGGCAGTTTCATCAATCCGCGGACGGTCCCCGCGAAGCCCAGCAGACCGATGACGAAGGCAATGATCATGGCGATTGTGCGCATATGCTCCTTCAGGGCGACCAGACCGAGAAGCAGCAGCGGCAGGCCGAAGAGCACCGGGATCAACGCCGTCAAGTGCTCGCGACCAGTGCCCAAATAGCCGCCAAGGCCAAGAACGATCAGCACGAGGCCGAGTCCGATTGTGATCTTTGCCATTGGCCTACGCTCCTCTTCAAGGGGCACTGAGGTTTGCGTGGATGCGTGCCAAGCAGCCTGACCTTTGCCCCACGCGGTGAGCAATACGATCAGATCACTGGTGCCAACGTTGCGGTTGGTATCGATTTCCGGGAATGCTCTTTTCCGTTCGACAATGGTTGGATGGTAGAGACTGTACCGTTGTTAAACGGACTTGCAAGTTCCGTCGTCGCATCGGCCGCCCTGTGATTGCCGATTGGCTGCGATATGCGCGTAGAGGGCTCGCGTCAGCGAGTGGATCCCTGGAACATGGTACAACCACGCGATCCAGCGCCAATATCGAAGGTGGCATACGATCTGATAGGCCGCGTCCGCTCCAACGTGGATGGCGTCATCGGGTGTTATCAACCGCATGCCCGTGTTGAAGTCGCCCTCAACGAGTCTTGGGAATCGCTTGGTGAGCCCCTTCGTCTGCCTGGCAACGAACTCCAACGCGTCGTTGCGATCCCTTCGCGCAATCCGGTCTACCCAGCGACGACAGAGCGAGCATTGACCATCGTAAACGACGGTCGACTTGCGTGGTAATGCGATCGTCCTGTCCATCTTCATCGTCGAACCCTTCGCTGCGTGCGTCCCGCCCGTCCAGGTCACCGATCTAACCGATAGTATGATAGGAACTCTTGCGTCGTTGACCCATTACCACCGGCGTACGCTTAGGCAGATGAGAACCGGAGTTCGGAGTATTCGCCGGGCGGATGGGCACGTTGAGATCGCTGGGCGGCCGCCTGCTTCTCCCAATCGTGGCGCCGCGATAGGCTAGCAGTCCAGTTCGGATCAAACCGTGCCAGACGGTAGCCAGCGACCGGAGCTCCCACGGCCATCCGCCGCCTTCGCGAGGGTATGCCGTACGGCCTGTTTGCTCAAGAGTCGATTGTTCCAAGTTGGTGAGGCGCACAGACGAAGCTGGATGGAGCGACACGATCATGCGCGACGCACCAACTGACATCACGTTGAAACAAGCGGAAGGAATACTGGAGATCACCTGGAGCGACGAAACGCTGCATCGTCATTCCGTACGAGAGCTTCGGTGTGAATGCCCCTGCGCCGGCTGCGTCGATGAGAGGACAGGAGTTCGCATCCTCGACGTCGAGGTGGTGCCGGACAACATCGGCATCACGAACATGGAACTCATCGGACGCTACGCAGTGAAGCTCGCCTTCTCCGACGGCCACGACACCGGCATCTATTCGTGGGATCGACTTTACCGAATGCAGTCTGTACGATAACGGCCACGCTTCCCGGGACTATTCGGCACAGCTTGAGGCGCTGACCGCGCAAGACGGCGCGCTCGACCGAACGACCAACGGTGCGCGTCGCGAAACGCTGCATCGCCAGGTAAGGGAGAGCGTAGTATGTGCTGGACCGCCGACCGCTACCAAACCACCTCGGATCATTGCCGGTCCGTACGGTCCGCCGCCGCCAATACCTGCGGCAGTCGCTGAACAAAGGCGGATCGTGGCCAAACGTCGTCAGCTCCAGCCGCCCTAGCTTGGTCCCCGAGTTTGGTTTGTACATGGGAGTAAAAGGCAACCACGCGCGCGTTCGGGAACCGTGATTTCACCGTACGGATCGCTTCCTCGGGCGAGATGCCATCGCAGTTCATGTCAACAAGAACCGTTCTCGGCTCGTCCGATTCCAGCGCATCCTGCAGCGCGCTTGGGTTACTAACGATTTTGCACTTCGCGCCTACCTTCTTGGCCGTTCCCGTGATCCGGGTTGCAAAGATCAGATCGGAGACGATCGCGATGCAGCGGTCCATCAACTCTTCATCCTTTTGTTCGCTCAGTAAACTGGGTGCAATGCCGGCGCGAAATACATTGTGTCACGGTAGACCACGCTGTTCTGCATTCAGATGAGTTGTAAGGCGATTAACCGGTCGTGGTGGACGACGGTGCTCAGCAATCTAGCGCACTACGGTATTTCGACCTGGATGTCGTCTCCGTCCACGTGAACCTTGTAGCTGGCGACCCCATCATCGGCTGGCGGTGACAGGACACTGCCGCTTGTGATATCGAAAGTAGCCCCGTGCCAGGGACAGGTGACAACCGTGCCCTCGACGTCGCCTTCGCATAGCGGCCCTCCCCGGTGGGTGCACGTATTGCCAATGGCATGGTAGCTGCCGTCGATGTTGAACAGAGCGATTGCTTCTCCCCCCGCTTCAACCAACATCATCTTGCCCAGGGGAAGATCGCTGGCATGCGCTACTTTGATCATTTGTACCATATGGTCAACCTCCTTCGTCGAACCGGAGATTCGACGGTTTGTCGAGGAACATCCTGCGTTCGGGGCAGGTTCATTGGAAACTCACGAATTCGAGTTGCCTTGGCGTCGCACGCGATGGACTGAGCAACCCTATTCTAGTCCGGTACGATGGCAGCGCCTGGAGGGGGGTGGTTGAGCCTGTTTGGAGATCGCATCAGTGGGGCACCAACTTACTCCAGGAACACGCGTTCGCGTCATCCAGCAGATCCCGCAGATCGACCGGGTCTGGACAACGGTGGTCGAGGGTACGATTGTGTCCTTCAGGCAGGCCCAGACCGGCGCCTGGTTCGCTCATGGCAAGGACCACAAGTTCTGGCTCGACCGACTCGAAGTACGCACGGATGACGGCGAAATCATCGATTGCATTCTCGACTCCTACACCCACATCGAGGTTGTCGAGCCTGCCGACGGCGAGACTTCATGACCATTGTCGCCCCGAAGCGATCTTTCGCCTGAGGGGACCAGCTACCGTGCATCGCCGTCTGTCTTGACGACGACTATTCAATGCTGAAGGTCACGTTCGGCTGGCGGTGAATACGGGAGATCCCTCTGGCCATACCACGAACATTGTTCTTCGCCACCGGCACACCGTCGCACCTCAATCACGCCTCACATAACGGTACGAACAGACGCAAGCATTATGCACCGCTCTTCCGAGAGCGCTTGGCAAGGTACTGCTGGTGGTACTCTTCGGCCTTATAGACGGTAGACGCGGGTGTAATCTCGGTCACGATCGGTTTGGCAATCCTGCCGGAATCTTCCAGGTCCTGCTTTGACTTTCGGGCGGTGGCCTCCTGCTGGGCCGTGTGGAAGAAGATCGCCGAGCGATACTGCTCGCTGACGTCGTTTCCTTGGCGGTTGAGTTGGGTAGGATCGTGGATGGACCAGAAGAGAGTCAGCAACTGTTCGTATGAAACCCGCGCGGGGTCGTACTCG
>JADFGE010000139.1 GCA_022567855.1 Planctomycetota bacterium
AATCCTCTGGTTGGGTGATCCCAACGAATTAGTGCTTCAAAGCCGGTGATTTGCCCAGTTTCCAGCTCAACGATGGGCTGATACAAGAGGCGGAACTGTTCTTTTTGTAATGCGGTTCTCAGGTCGATTTCAAGTTGCAAGCGATTGATGGCTTGTTCATGCATGGTTTTGTCGAAGACTTTATGCTGTGCCTTGCCTGCAGCTTTGGCGCTATACATAGCAGTGTCAGCATCACGCAGCATTTCATCAGCCGAGTTGTATCCGAAATCACTCGTGACGATCCCGATGCTGGCGGTCGAAGTGACTTCGTGGCTGCCGATCTTGTGCGGCGTCTCCAGTGATTTCTGTATTCGCTCGGCGACGAGTGTGGCGTCTGCCACGTTCTTGATTCCATCCAGGAGGATCACGAACTCGTCCCCGCCCAGTCGAACCGAGAGATTGTCGTTCTCAGGATCCGGTTCCTGATCCACCCTCGACGCGGTGTCGCCGATCCGCAGGTTTCCCTTTAGCCGATCCGCGATGCTGATCAATAGCTGGTCGCCGACTTCGTGGCCGAGACTATCATTGATGATCTTGAATCGATCGAAATCCAGGAACAGGAGGGCAAAGACGAAGTCCTTCTCACGCTTCGTACGCCGGAGACACTGCTCGATCCGATCCAGCAACACGGCTCGATTGGACAAGCCCGTGAGGGAGTCATGCATGGCGTCGTGGCGGGCCTGTGCCTCGGCGCCCATGCGCTGGGCGACTTCGTCCACAAGCTGCGCTTTCTGTTGCTCGAGTTCTTCGGCCTGCTCCCGGAGTTCGCGTTCGCTCCGGCGCAGCTCGACCTCAGCCTTAACGCGATCGGTGATATCCTGGCCGAAGAAATTCACGTAGCCGGCCTCGACGACTGGGGCCAGGGTGAAGGTGAGGAACCGCTCCCCGCATCGAGTCTCGATCGCCCGGTTTTGCCCCGAGCGCAGCACTTGGGCGATCGTGTCCGGCCAGGGCTGCGGAAGGTATCCCCCGGGCGAGGTTCCCCATGCCTCGAGCACAGGACCGCTGGCGGCATTGGCGTAGATGACGTGCCCATCGCTGTCGGCGCGTATGACGGGCTCGGGGTTCTCGGCGGGGAATCTGGCCAGCAACTCCAATTCACTCCGGAGCTGTTTCCGCTCCGTGATGTCTTGAACGATCGCGATGAACCCACGTTGTCCGTTGTGATTCATCTCGGTGACACGAAGGGCCATGGGGAACGTGGATCCGTCGCGGCGGACGGCGTCAAGTTCGCGTTCAATGCCGATGATTCTTGTTTGGCCGGTCCGCAGGTATCGTTGAATGTGATCGTCGTGCTCCTCACGATACGGAGACGGCGCCAGAACCGAGACATTTTGGCCGATGATCTCCGAAGCGCCGTATCCGAAGAGTTCTTCCCCGGCCCGGTTGAAGGTGGTGATGATTCCCTGATCGTCGATCGTTACGATGGCGTCCGCCGCGGCCTGGAGTATGGCGCGGGTTTGCGCCTCCCTTTCCTGCAGCGCCGTCTGCGCCTGTCGGCGATCGGAGATCTCGAATTGCAGCTCGGCCGTTCGCTGCTGGATCGTGACCTCCAGGTCGTCCAGATCGAGTTGCGCCTGCCGGGCGAGATGCCACTTCTCGGTTAGGGCGCAGGCAAGCTGGCGCACTTCGACGTTGTCGAACGGTTTTTTGAGGATCAACAGCCCGTCGGTCTGGCCGAGTCGTTCGTGAATGTCTTTCCACGAGTAATCGGAGTACGCGGTACAGATGACGATTTGGATAGTCGGGTCGGCGCGCCAAATCTGCTCAATGGTCTCCAGCCCATCCCAACCCGGCGGCATGCGCATGTCCACAAAAGCCAGGCTGTACGGTGAATCCTCCTCGAGCGCCTGTCGGACCTTCTCCAGCCCCTCTTGGCCCTGGGAGGCGGTATCAAGCTCATAGCGGATCGACTCCGGCGCGGTTGGGCTTGCCCCCAGAAGCGATGTTCTCAGTTCGTCCAACACGGCGGTGTCGGCTCGGTCGCCGAGGATCTTCCTGAAATCCTGGTGGATGGCGTCGTTGTCGTCGATCACCAAAATGCGCCGATTCTGTTGCTCGGGCTGAGTGTTCATCGACTCACCTCAGCGACTTCTAGTGGGATATGTAGCGAGAACGCGGCGCCGCGGTTGAGACCGTCGCTGTGCACGGTGAGTGATCCTCCGATGGACCGGGCCGCCACGGCGCAACTATGGAGGCCGAACCCATGGCCGTCCTGTTTCGTCGTGAAGCCGTGGGAGAAGACCCGGGTCAGGTTCTCCGAGGAGATTCCGACGCCGTTATCGATCACGTCAATCCGTACACGCTCCGCTCCATCGTTACTCCTGGCGATGCGCACCGTGAGCGTTTTGTCGTCGATCCGGGCGGTGGTGAGCGCGTATTTGGCGTTGCTGATCAGATTGACCAGGATTTGCAGCACCTTCTGCTTGTCCACGATGACGTCGGGGATCGCTTGGAACTCGCGCACGACCTGCGCGCCGTGGCGATCCAGGCCCGCGATGTTGATCCGCAGCGCGTCCTCAACGAGATCGGCGAGCGATACGGCCACCTCAACGCCCGACACCTTCGCATACGACTGCTGCATCGAGACGATTTCCTTGATGTGGTCGATGTTCTTGGTCAACGACTGCAGTTCGCCGAGTATCGTCTCCTGCTCGTCAACCAGGTGTCCGCCCAACTCGGACAGGAAGGCGGGGATGAGCCTGCCCTTTTCATCGGTTGTGATGAACGATGCTAAGTCGTCCGCATGCTGTTGGAGAAGTCGGCTGATCTGGAGCAGGTCCGGCGCCTTGGAGTCTTGGACCATCACCCTCACGAGCGTGGCCGTCACGTTGACGCTGTTGAGCACGTTGCCCACGTTGTGCAGGACGCCGGTGGCAACTTCGGCCATTCCCGCCTGCCGGGACGCCGCGAGCAGTTGCGCGTGCATCTGTTCGCGATCAGCCTCGGCTTGCTTGCGGTCGGTGATGTCCTGGAGGATCCCGATGAACCATTGTTGATCGGCGTAGCGCATCTGAGAGATCCGCAGCATGGCGGGGAGTGTCGATCCATCCTTCCGCACCGCCTCAACCTCTCGTTCGAAGCCGATGATTCGCGCCTCGCCGGTGCGCAAGTAACGTCGAAGATAGTTGTCGTGCTGTTCGCGGTCCGGCGAGGACGCGAGCATGGATACGTTGCGACCGATGACTTCGTCGGCGGTGTAGCCGAACATATGCTCGGCGGCGCGATTGAACGTGGTGACGATGCCCTGCTCGGTGATCGTGATGATCGCGTCCACCGCGGCTTGGAGTATGGCCCGCGTCTGAGCCTCACTCTCTTGCAGCGCGGTCTGGATGTACTTGCGCTCGGTGATCTCCTTTTCCAGCGCCAGATTCACGGCCGAGAGCGTCTGTGTCTTTACGTCAAGGTCATGGGCCTTCGCCTCGATCTGCGCAAGGCTTCGGCGAGCCGCGTCCAGCACGAAATTCATCAGCATCTGGAGCTTCTCGATCGTCTCATCCTGCGCCTCGACCCTCACGGCAAAGTCGAACCGGCCGTCCACGGCCTGACACATTTGGTCAGACAGTTGGTCGATCAACGAGCGGAGCTGTTGCTCGCCGACAAGGTTGGGGTTCGAGGGTTCGGTCATCGCGACTACTGCTTCGCTACGCGGCCCATCGGATGCGGATTTCACACTCCGAATCACCCTGCTTCAGACATTTGGTTTCCTCGATCGCCGCCTCGTCCCCGTAATGCTTCATCAAGCAGCGGGCAAGAGCCATATACAACCCGCAGAGTTGGTTCGGTGACCGGTAGTGGACGGTAATCCCGTCTTCAACGTGCTCGATCTCGAACTTGTCGTTGATCGCCTGGCCGGCCTTCTGATCCCGGACGCCCGTGGCAAAGCCATTGTGGATCTTCGGCTGACGCTGAAGGAACTCGCGAGCCGTCTTGGACATCGAGAACCACATCGGCCAGCGCTTCGTCGAGTCCTTGTAGAAGAACTCGGCGAAGGCCTCCTCCGCTTGCTCTTGGGTTACCCCCAGGACCGTGCAGGTGGCGGCGAACAGGCGCTGCCACTCGTCGTCGTCGTAGACTTCGTCCATACGGAACGCTTTGTCTTCGTCAACGCCGGCTTTGCGCTTGACTTCAAGGACCTTCTCCTTGTCTGCCATTTCCTCTATGAGATCAAAGAGTAGTTTGTGGATGAGACCGACCATTTGCGCCTCCAGTTTCAATTCGCGGGCACCAGAACATGCGTGTTCTTGACGCGCTGATGCGCGCACCGCTTCCTTTGTACGTAGGATCGGCGGTCACGGCAGAGTTCGCCGGCACACCGGTGACGCGTCCCGTACACCTTTTGTAACTCATCTTTGTGATTTCCCCGGGATCGATAACGCGGCGGTGCACCAGGTCGTGACCCACCATCCAGTGCGGTGGTCGGATATGGTGCGCCGACGTGATGTATTCGGCATCTGGCGAGGCAACCTTGATGGACCGCGACCGGACGAAGGCTCTCTTGTGACCTCCGGACCGGTGGCCGGGCGATCAGAATCCGGATGTATCTGTGTCAGCTGAGCGCCTCGGGGCCGATAATCGGCACGCCCGCCGGTTCGCCCGGAGCGATGGCGCGTTACCCAGGTCGCCCGATCGGCAGTATCACGATGTGGCCCCGGCTTCCGAGCGGAACGCGGCGGTGTCCTGGGTGTTCGTGTCGTACACTTTTGGATATAGGAACTTGGCAGGGAGGATGCCATGGCGACACAAACAGATATGACCGAACTTCGTATGGACCTGGAGCAGCTCCGCGACGAGCTCGTAGCCGGCACACTCCAAGAGCGAGATGCCTGGGCCCTTCTGGACAGGACGGGCACGCTGCTCGACCAAGGCCAAGGCAGCCCCTTTGAGGAGAACCTACGCGTCATTTACTCGCTGGTGTCGGTGGTCTGGAACAACTTACGCCAGCTGAAGCGGCTCCACGACGCAATGCCGGGCGAATAAACCGAGCCGCGCTGAATCCCGACCCTCGGTTCGTCTCGCGACCACGCTGCGATTCACGTCCACCGCCGCGGGGGAGGTCTACACCGCCTTGGGAATCCGTGCCCGCGGGCCTTGATTGATCCTTGATCAGTTGCGAAGATGCCAAGTTATGGTCGAGGCTTCACCGGCCGAGCGTGATCCGTTCCGTCCGCCCACCGTTCCGGTCATAGTCCACTGTCTGCACTGTGACCAGGAGTACGAGAGCTATCTCATCCACTGGGTGGAAGATGCGATCGAGAGCGACTCGCCGGGCTTCTGGTGCTGTCCCACGCCGGGCTGCGACGGCAAGGGCTTCGGCTTCGACATTTTCCCCATCGATCCGGACTATCGTGACGAACACGGCAACCTGATGTGGATGGAGGACGATGACGACGAGGACTACGACGAAGTCGATGAGTATGTAGACCGGGAACGTGAAGTAGAAGACCGGGAAGTCGATGCCGGCCGGCAGCCCCCCGTTGAGGATGCCGAGGATGACATCCCCTGGTGATCCCGCGGAAATGTGAGTGAACCGGCACGCGCCCGGCGCGCGAATCGACCGACGCCCATGGTCTTGCGGCCGGGTTCGTCTGTCTCAGGTCGTCAACAAGAGATCAAGAAGGAGGTTCTTGGCGTGTCAGCGTCGCCGTCGGCGTCTGATCACGGTCAGCCCGGCCAAGCCCAACAGCGCCATCGCGCCCGGGGCGGGTACCGGCGCCGAGTTCCAGCCGACGATAACGGATGGCGCCAGCGGATTGTCGTCGATGACCGTCCCGACATCCCACCCGATACTGAAGCTGTTGCCGAAGGTGCTCGTGCTCTGAGCGATGTTCGTGTTTAGATCACTGAGCAAGAACACCGCGGCGCTTGCGATCTCGACATCCTCGGCGAGGTTGGTCACATCCAGCGTGCTGATGGAGGGGCCGAGGGCGATGTAGGCTGCATAGCCGAAGTTGCTGAAGTCGAGCAGGATCGAGTTGTCGAATGCGGGATGTAGGCCGGGGCTCACGGCGTCCCACGTGAATAGCTCATCAATGCCGAAGGCGTCAAGCGTGCCGTAGGTATACGACCCGCCGGTCGGCCCGGCCATATCGCCGGCGAACCCGGACTGGACGAGTTGCAGATCCATGCTGGTTCCCGTCAGGTCAGCCTGTGCGGCGCCGGTCAATATCGCAGCGGCGGCGGCCGCTATGGTTCGCGTGCTGTTGCTCATGATGTTCTTTCCCTCTGTCTTTTGATGTTCGTCAGGCGGAACCGGCCGTCAGCGCACCAGGCGCGGCCACGGTCACTCAAACCTAGCACGGGTGTAGGGGCCGGCCATCGCATCATGGCAAAACGAGCTGAGAAACCTGCCTTGACGCCCCTACAAGCGATGCCGTTTCCCAGGCGGCAAGCCTGCACGATTATGCGGGCGGGTGGTGAGCCCTAATCCACCGCGGCGGGCTGCGGGCGCAAGTCATCACCGAAGGTACGCTCCGCAGCGGAGACCCAATCCGCTTCTGCGATGGTTAATCTAGGCAAGCTCTGCGACCATCGAAACCCGTACCAGCCCCGCCAAGGAAACCCGTGGCGTGAAATGAACTCACAGTGAATTCTTCGAGCCTCTAACTTCCTCCGCGTCCGCGACGTCTCTTTCCCTTTGAGGGCGTCGGATCATCGGGGTTATCTTGGCCAAATAGACCATCTTGGCCAAACACTCCGTGGTCTTCGACGTTTTCCGAACCATACAGCAATTCGTGCATCTCATCTAACCGCTTTTTCTCCAATCCGTAGGTCAGTTCACGTCGCACCGTTAAGTAGCCGTTCGCATCCAGCATCAGTAACTCGCCCGGCACGTTTTTCCCGCCTCGGACGTCCAGCAACAACTCGTTGGAGCGGAATTCAAACTTCCCGGACTTAGTCCTTATTTTTGGCGCCTTGATCTTGATTACATTGGGCGGTCCCGGTAGCGCGGGCGGTTGGAACGCTCCCTTGCCTCCCTTGGCTCCCTTGCCTCCCTTAGCTCCCTTGGGCGCCTCGACTACGGCTGGTTTACCTAGTTCTTCGAGCTCATCTAAAAACATGACTTCGCCGGTGATCAGATCCTTGACGGCGATACTGCTCTTGTATACTTGGAAATTGAGCAATTGCCCGGGTTGCATGCGGGAGAACAACTGAGAAACTAAGACCCCGAGTTTCGGATCGCGCTGACGCACAATGAGAGACGCGGAGTCAACCCTGCCCTTCAATGAGTTGATGTACGTCGCTTGATAAACGGGACCGGCCAGCACTTCGCTGAAGCCGCTGACGCTGACGATATCGGATGGCTCG
>JADFGE010000140.1 GCA_022567855.1 Planctomycetota bacterium
GCCAAGAGATCGATATCGCCCGTCGGTCGTAGGGCCGCCTCTTCGTAGACGCAATGCGCAAGGTAGGCACCCTTGAGGAACAGAACCGAACAGCCCGCCCCGGTCGTCTCCCGAACGATCTCCGAGAGCTGCTCCAGGATCACCCGGTTCATCAGGAGACAGTGGACGTAGAGATCGCGAAGCCGTACGAACTGCTCCGGTGGGATCACAAGATTCTCAATGAGTCCGAGTCTGTGGTAGAGCAGTGGAGCCACGCCATGCCACGCCGCTCGATCGACCAGCTCACGCCATGTCTCGACATTGATCCCGCGAAGCTTGGAGTGAAGGCCCACGTCTGGCCCACGCCGGAGACACTGCGTCAAGAGGTACGAGTCGAGATGTTGGGCACCCACCTCAGGTCTCCTCGGCCACTGAGAGATCGGATCGATAGAAATCGAACAGCAGATCCCAAAGCCCGGATTGTGACACGGGGCGCGGCGATTCGAATATTCGCGTGGGCATGCTATCGATGTCCGTCCTCGGAAATGGTGGATGAGGCGCGTCCCTCCATCCAACCCACGCTCAACCATCCAAGGTCAGGGTCTTCCACGTGAAGGGACAGCCCTCACGGATCCATCGTCGCGTCCTGGCGCAAAGTCGATGAGTGCCCGGAAGCCGTCTGAGATAGATTCCAAGGCATGACACCGTTGCACGACGCCTTCGCCTTCGAGGCTTTCGGGGCTCGGATCACGATTCGGGCAGCCGAGTCATTCGCATCCGACGTACGGCCTCGGCTCCCTCCTCGAGCTGGGATTGCTGTTCGTCGAGCGTGTCGGCAAGGTCGCCGATCCGCTCCTGGGCGGCCTGGAACTTGTCGCGGTACTCGTCCGACGATGCGCTTCGCGCTTGCACCGTCGCCTCCAGCTCCTCCATCTGCTCGGTGAGAGCTGCAGCCTTCGACTCCGCCTCCCGATTCAGGCTCTCAGCACGCTCGTTCGTTTCCGCGACAGTGCTTTGAAGCTCAGCCACTTGCTGCTGAAGCGATTGGCTCTGCTCCTCGGCCTCACGGCACTGCTGGTCCTTGGCATCGACCTGCTGAGCGCGGCGATCGAGCTCCCGGCCGAGATCGGTGATTTGGGACTCGCTAGCACTGAGCTGATCTTGCAGTGATTGGCAACGATCCGGAAGCTCGTCAATACTTTCCGGGGGGAGTTCGGATTGCTGCTGTTTCAGCGCGTCCTCTCGTTGCTCCAGATCCGTCGTCCGGCGATCCAACTCGCGATGACGCTCCTCCAGCTCCGCCTCAGTTGCCGCATGCTGCCGGCGGGCCGTCGCGAGCTCATGTTCGCGCTCGGCCAGCGCGTTGAGCTGTTGCTGGACGGCGGCCTGTTGCTGGACGACCTCCTGACCGGCCGTCTCGATTTCCCGGGACCGCTCCGTCAGAGCCGCGAGCTTTTCGTCATGACCACGGTGCAACCCGCGGAGCCGTTCGATCTGCTCCTGAACCCCCGAGAGGATGTCGAAGACCTCGTCGCCGGCGGCCTGAGAAAGCTCGTCGAGCGGTTGTCCGTTCGCCCCAGACAATAGCCCCGACGGCCCAATGCCTGGCTCGGCGGGGTCCGGGTCCCGACCCGCGGCCTGATCGTGGTGATTGTGATGCTGCATTCCAGGGCACTCGCGCTCGTGACCGCCCCCCAGCGCCTCAAGAGACAACGTCGATATCGTCAACGCAACGGATTCGCTCCAGCGCGTAGTCCGAATATCCTTGATGATCCATAAGTTCCGGTCTAAAGGGTCGGATTCGGCAGGGTTTCTCATCTGACCAGGTGACCGCCGGGCTCGTTTCGTGACGGTCCGGCCTCCGGATCGGCCTCCAGGGGCTACGATGCTCATCCTACTGCCCATGTCCGCCACCACCCTGGCAATCCAGAGCCCTGCCCCCGCCCGATCCGCCGCCCGCCCCGGCCGCGACTCCCGCCTCGACCCGATCGTCCAGAAGGTCCACGCCGGGCAGCGGATTTCCGTTGACGATGGCCTGCTCCTGTACCAGACACCGGATATCTGGACCCTCGGGGCCCTGGCCGACCTCGTGCGGCGGCGAATGCACGCCGATGCGGCCTACTACAACATCAACCGCCACCTCAATTACTCCAACGTTTGCGCGCTCAGTTGCACCTTTTGCAGCTTCTACCGCAAGAAGGATCAGCCGGGCGCGTATGAGTTCTCGATCGACCGGATTCGCGCCGAAGCGATCAAGGCGGCCGAAGTCGGTGCGACCGAGATTCACATCGTCGGCGGGCTGCACCCCTGGCTGGGGTTTGAGTATTACACCGCGATGATGCGGGCGATTCGTGAGGTTGCGCCTCAACTGCATATCAAAGCGTTCACGGCGGTGGAAATCGTGCACCTGGCGCGCATCTCCAAGCGCGGTTCGTTGAAATACGAAGGCATCAAGTCGGTGCTTCGGGACTTGAAGGAAGCGGGGCTGGGGTCCTTGCCCGGTGGGGGAGCCGAAGTCTTTGACGATCGTGTTCACGATGAAGCGTTCAAGGGAAAAATCCGCGCTGGGACCTGGCTTGATGTTCATCGCGCAGCGCATGAACTCGGCTTGAATACAAACGCGACCATCCTCTATGGGCATATTGAAGAGCGCGCCGATCGCATCAAGCACATGGAGATTCTCCGCTGTGAACAGGACCGCACGCTGCGCTCATGGGCTCAGGCACAAGGCATCGTGTTGCAGGATGACGATGCGGTCGTCTTGACCGGCCCGGATGAGATGTACCCCCGGAAGCGCCTGCCCGATCCGGATTCGTGTGAGTTCGGCTACTTTCAGACGATCATTCCGCTGCCGTTCATTCCAGACGACAGCGCGTTGCAGCATTTGCCCGGACCGACCGGACTAGAGAATCTTCGCACCCTCGCCATCGCTCGGTTGATGCTGGACAACCTGCCGCACTGCAAAGCGTTTTGGATCATGCACACGCTTGAGATGGCGCAGTTCATGCTCCAAAACGGCGCTGATGACATCGACGGCACCGTCGTCTGGTACGACATTACAAAAGTCAACGGCCGATCGACCCATCAAGAAGCCACCGTCTGGGATCTCCAGCGAGCCATCCGCGAAGCAGGCTTCCGCCCCATCGAGCGCGACACGCTTTATCGGCCGATTGCACGCGATGGCGATGGCTGGCAACTCGCCGACCCCATTTAGCCGGCGGGCTTGACCCGCCGGTCATGTCCCGGCTCATCACCCCCGCTTGCCCAATGCCCACCACAGTTCGGGCATGCCTAGCGCGCCGGCGGCGGAACAGACGACGAGCATGCCGACAAACACGACGATGATGAGCTGCGCGAACGATCCGCCCCACGTTGACACAGCCGGCAGGTTTGCCAGCACGATCCATGCGATCACGAACATCAATGACGTCGCGATGATCGACTTCGTCCAACTGCTTATCACCTCACCACTCACGGTGTGCGGTGTGTTGCGCTGTATACACCACAGCAAAATGGCTGCCTGAAGCGTTGCGCAGATTGCGGTTGACCACGCCAACCCAGCCTCGCGCAGCGGCGTCCAGATCAATGTGCAATTCAATATCAGATTCAACCCCACCATCGACACGGCAATCTTCACCGGCGTTTTGGCGTTGCCCACCGCATAAAACGCGCGCGTGAGAACGTGAATCATCGAATATGCCCACACCGCAGTGGCATATCCCATGAGCACGAACGCCACGCGGGCTGAATCACCCGCACTAAAGTCGCCGCCTTGGAGGATCACCGTCGCCAACGGCTGACCAACGAGCATCAATCCTGCACTGGCGGGCAAGCCTATAAAGACAACCAATCGAAGTCCGCGCCGAAGTGTGTCGGTAAACGCCACGGGGTCGGCCGCCTGTCGAGCTAACGCGGGGAATATCGCCGTCGCCACCGCAATGCCAAATACACCCAGCGGGAATTGATACAGGCGCTGGGCGTAACTCACCGCCGCGAGCGCGCCTTCTTTGAGTGGGTATTCAACTCCAAAGATCGTCGATCCAACGATGGTGGGATAGCTAGCGATCAGCCCGTCAAAGAACGTATTGAGTTGCAGCACGCCGAGGCCGAGGATCATCGGTCCCGCTCGGCGCAATACTTCCCGAGCCGGCGCTCGAGCCGCCTTGAAATCGCGCGCCCACCATCCCCGGCCGCGCAGCGCCCCAAGCATCCAACCGATCTGAAGGAGCCCGGCTACAACGACCGCGATCGCCACGGCGCTGATGTGCCGTGCTTCACTGAGATCACCAAAGACCGGCACGACCCCGGCGGCAGCGCCGATCAGGCAAATGTTCAACACGATCGGAGCGGCGGCCGTGGGACCGAAGCGCCCGTGCACCTGCAACATCGCGCCGAGGATCGCCACCACGCACACCAACGGCATGTACGGCAGCATGATCATCATCAATCGAATGGCCAGGTGATCGTGATCCGCCTGGCGCGATATGAGGTAGAGCACGACCTCGCTGAGCAGCGTCACGGCGCTGAGCGCCACCACGAGCACGGCGATGATCAATGACGCCAGGCGTTTGGCGGTTTGTGGATCGGACTTGTCAAGCTGGGCGTAGCTTGGGATGAACGCTGCGGTCAATGCGCCTTCGCCGAACAGTCGCCGAAAGAGATTGGGAATGATGAAGGCGAAGAAGAACGCGTCCATCACGCTCGATGCGCCGAAGACGCGAGCCAGCGTTGCATCGCGCGCAAGTCCGGTGAGACGACTGACGAAAGTCAGCAACGAAAACGTGCGCGAATGACGTTCGAAGTGCTCGGCCATACGCTGATTCATATCGACCACGTGGGGAAGGACTCAACACAGAGGCACAGAGAGCACAGAGAGGAAAGAGAAGGGGTAGAAAAAGAATTGTTCTATTGGGCCTTGGGGCGTTCCTCTTCGACCATGCGCGCGAACCGTGTGCCGCACTCCGGACAGACGCCGACGCCTTGTTCAATCGAAGCCCCTTTTAGGTCGTAGGCACACTCTCGACATTCAATGTGCTGACGTGCGCAGATTCTTGCGAACTCGATCCACCCGGATCGAATACCTCCGTGCATCAATACAACCATTAGTGTGGCCATCACGCCGTACGTCGCGGCGTTAGAGTTCACGAGACCAGCCGCCATAACCAGAAACATCGCTGCGGAGGTGAGCAGTATTGCGGGCATCAAATGCAGCAACTGAGTGCGCAGCTTGATCGGTGCTTGCCTGCCACCTTTTCGCTCTTTGCTGGGCGGGATCCACTGACCGCGATGTACGATCGCTTGGCATTGCGAGCAGAATCCCCAGCCATTCTCATCGAACTCGATACCAGAGCAGCTCGTGTCACAGTCAAAGCAGGGCATTTGCTCGGAGTAGTGCGGCGACGCTTCGTAAACAAGCCAAACCCGACCAATCCAAAATGGCAGGACGACTACTACGATCAGAAAAAGGGTGAGTATTAGCCAGACATATCCGGCGACATGAAAGGGCTGCAAGGTGATTTGACCCTCGGCCGAATACCAAATAATCCAAAGAACAATCAATGCCTGTGCGGCGGCAACTGGAAGGAGAATCAGCGCTTGCCGCTTTGCTCGGCGAATATACCGGCGACGGAATTCCCGGTCGCGCAGAGCTCGTTGTCTGACATATTTCCAATAGCGACGGGCGATGGAGTCAGCTAATCCTTTGAACGGCCGCAGGGACCAACACAAATACCAGCCGAGACAGACCCCGAAAGTTGTAGCCGCCATATCGAGCAATTCGACTCGCTCCTGGGCTTGTACGAAGCGAATCAGGATCGCGACGGCTTCATCAGCAATGGGCCAAAGCGCCGGCAGAACGAACATCAGTATCTTTGACTTGAACGGCCTTTGTCGAAACCAAAGAAAGCTCGCAGCCGCAGAAATAAGCAAGAGAACCAGCAGAGCCGCCGATGAATCGGGTTCAAAGATCGCGACGGAAAACGCTGGCCACCGCAGCACCACCGAAGTAGTAATCAACGCGCCAGCTACAACAAGCCACGTGAGCCTTTGCCGATCCCGTTTGATGGCGCTGTTCTTTGCCGCCACGGACAACTCCTTTCCACCCGCATCATCATCTTATCCCAACTCTCACTTCGGCTCCGTGGCCCTGCGTGTTTCAATCCTGTGAAGAAGGGACGCTGCGCGTCACCCGCTAAACCAGTCACCAACAACCAATCACTAACAACCAACTACTTCGCAAAACGCACGAACGGTGCGCCACATTCGGGGCACACGCCGACGCCCTGGGTGATCGGCGTCCCTTGCAGATCGTGTTCGCAAGCGCGGCAGTTCAGATGCTGGCGATCATGGAGTCGCGCTTGACGCCGGCGGTAGATCCGAACGGCCAAAGCGGCGATCATCGCGATGGCGGTAAGGTCGACCGCGGTCTGCATGTCGGGCGGGAAGTCGTGCCACGTTCGAATGAGATCGTTGGCCCAGGCAAACTCGTTGGATGGGCGCAGCAGGACGAGCAACGTGACGGCGCCGGCGATCAACATTCCGCCGGCGAAGGCGACGGCGGGTACAACGCCTCGCGCGGCGGCTGATAGCGGCAACTGCATTGGTTCGGCCCACTGCCCAAGCTGCAGCGACACATCGCACTGTGGGCAACGGCCTCGGCCCGCGCTGTCGAACTGAACTGCGCTGCATGAGGCGCCGCACCCAAAGCAAGGGCGCTGCTTCACGCGCCCAGCGGCGACCCGACTCAGCAGTCCGGCCAGCGACACCTGCGTGCCTGCGAGCGCACCGACCATCGCGGCCACCAGTATCTTGGTCAGTTGCTCACCACCGTAGCGCGTAAAGACGAACTTCATCGCCAATGCGATCGATCCGCCCGTGATCAGCGCGCCGAGCAGCGCTGCCGAGGCCACGATAATCCACGTTCGGGGTTGACGAAACAGCTCGGCCAACAGGAAATGTTGTTGCGCCAGTCGAGTGCGATTGGCAACCCCGCCGATCGAACCCAGCGCCCACGCCCAGGTGATGACGAGCGCGACGCCGAGTTCCCCCGCCAGGATGTCCGTGACCGAGGATTGTCGCCCGAGCACAGGCAGCGCTTGCGTGATCTCATCGAGCAGCGTCCACATGAATGTGAAGACACCCGCCGTCCAGATCGTGCGGAACCAGTTCGTCCGGATGAGCAGAAACGCCAGACCGCCGAAGGCGAATAGGTGAAGCAGTTTGTCCGGGGCCGGTTGGGTTTCGGTAACGGTGCCGATATCGAGTTGGGGCCAGTGGGTGGCTACGGTCAGCGCGCACGCATACAGGACGAAGACCACGCGCCAAGGTCTCGTCAGGCGCCGCGGGTACT
>JADFGE010000141.1 GCA_022567855.1 Planctomycetota bacterium
CGGGGCGGTTCGTCATCGGGCAGGTCCGCGACGACGCTGAGCGGCTGCGCGTGATCATGGGCCAAGATGATCCGCTGTGGGATTTCCAGGCCCTCGTGCGCCGATATGAAGAACAGAAGACCTTGCAACCCTAGAGTCACCGTGGGGCGGATCCGATATCCGCGGTGTCCGCGTTGCCTGCCCAACAAGTGAAAACAGCCGCGAGACGGTCCCCATGGCGCGGCGGATTCGGCGAGGAGGCTCGTGTCATGGGAACGAAAGCCTATGACCCCAAATCCTATTGGAACCAGCTCGTCACCGGTGACGGACGGCTCAGCAATGTCGGTCAGTCCGCTTTGGGCGCATACAACAACTACGCCTACCGCTGTCGCCTGAAGGGTCTCAAGAAGGCTTTGGAGGGAATGGACCTAGCCGGGATGAAGGTGTTTGAAGCAGCGTTTGGTGAAGGGTTCTACTTGGATTACTGGCATTCGCAGTGTGTGCCCGTGGTCGCCGGGATAGACATCTCTGAGGCCGCGACCGGCGCTGCGAAAGCCAAGTTCACTCAATACGACCTGAGGTGTGGCGACCTGTCCTGCGCGTCCGACTTTGCCAACTTCGGACGTTTCGACGTCGTCACCGCCATCGATGTTCTCTACCACATCGTGACAGACGAACCTTGGGAGCGAGCGTTAAGAAACCTCTTGTCGATGGTTGACGAGGAAGGCGTTTTTATCTTTTCAGACAAGTTCCCGCGTGAGGGGAGCTACCAGCGATCTCCGCACGTCCGGCGACGATCTCTCTCGATGTGGGATCGTGTGTTGTCGGACGCCGGCTTCTCAATCCTGAAACTCATACCGGTGTTCGTGTTTATGGACGATCCAATCGAGTGCGGCGAACACCCTTGGCTCGGTTTCCTTTCCATGCAGCAGTGGCGAGTCGGGACCAAGCTCCTTCGTGTCACCCGAGACTTTCCGCGGCTCCAGAGTATTCTCGCTTTCTCCTACGCCACAATCCAATGCCTGCCCGAGCGCATATTCCTGGCTATGCTGAAGCGAACCCCCAACCTTGAACTGGCGGTTTGCTCGAGATTCTCCACCACCACATCACAACCCAGACAACCGTGGCGGACGCTTACTGGCTCTGATCATCCCGCGACCGGGGCGACTCAACAACCACTGGGGACATCGACCGACCGTGAATCAGACGGCCAGGGGCAAACTTCTGAGCCGTTCAACAACGTCCTAACAGAGCTGCTGAGCGCTAGCGCGATGGCACGAATTGCTGGGGCCGTGCCTAGCCTTCCAGGAGCTTGATCAGTCTCGGCAGTACGACCGACTCATCATACTTTTCCGTCAAATACTCCACCAGCTTCTCTGCCGGGAGCGGCACGAGTTTGCCGGTCAGAAAATCATCGACCTTCTGCTGCAAGGCTCGGACGTTCCCAGCCGGCACAATAAAATCTGGCAGGACCGGCTGCATGGTCTCCGGTAGCGCACAGGAATCGGTGCTCAAGACCGGGCACCCAAATGCAAACGCTTCCAACGTAATGAGACCGAAGCATTCCAACGCCGCGGTCGGCAACACGAAGAGATCGGCCGCCTCATACGACAGCGCTAACTGTTCATCGGAAATCCGGCCTGGAAACCGAACTCGATCACCACCGCCTAAATTTCCGGCCAACACCTCCAATGAAGGCCGAAGCGGTCCGTCACCGGCCAAAACGAAGACGCAACGTCCTTTGGCCGCCAAGGGCGCGATGGCCCGAATGGCCAGATCAAGCCCATACCGCGAAGCATGGCGACGAACCGTAAACAGTATCGTTTCATTCTCGGGCCAGCCGAGCCGCCGCCGTGCTTCTACCTTGGTGTGCATTCGTTTCAGATCCGAGCGACGCCAATGCGGAATGACCGTGACCCGATCGCCCAAGCCATGAAAAAGGTTCAGCTGCCGGCGCGTAAACTCTGATAGCGTTTGGATGCCGGCGCACTTGCTCAGCAGATCGCCTTCAATCCGTTTGAGTCGCCCCAGGCCAAAGGCCAATTTGATGCGACCGGGAATCCTCTGATTCGCCCAGTTGATCTTTTGCTCCAGCACGATGGGCGAGTGCATGGTGTAGATATAACGGGGGCCATCACCCAACGCCTTCATCACACCGGCGCCGGTAAAGGGCGCATGGATGTGGACCACGTCCCACGTCTCATGACCGAGCCATTTGCGTGTGGCCTGAGCTGCGGCCTGAATGGCTCGCTCGGCCCGTCTGGGATGCCAACTGGCAAGGGAAGGACGGTCGTACCGCAAGATGCGCACGCCATGCGATTCTGAAAGCGGGCCTGGACCATCTTCAGAGCTTTGTCGAGTGCAGACGATGGTCACAGCGTGTCCGCGATCGCGCATCGCCAATGCAGTATCCCACGCGACACGCTCCGCCCCGCCTGGTCGGTCAAGAAAGCACGAGCCGGCCGAAAGATAATTCATCTCTCACCTCGGAGACGCCTCGCTGCACGAACCCGTCGCAACTGGGTGCCGATTCGCCTCAGTTCCCACCCGCGCGGGGCGCCGTTCGCACAGTGCGGTCGCGATGGACAGGGTGCCGCGAGATCACCGACCAAGTTGTACCCGAGTTCCCCCGGCGGCGAGACGGTCGAGCGAACGCCTGGATGCTCGGTCTCGCTCTCTTGTGACACTTTTACTACAAACGGTGCGGATGTCAATTGGAAAACGTGGAGAAAACGGACCCCGGTGGGTGGACCAGGGCCCGGGGGCTAACTCGCTCGTGCGGTCCGGTTCGCCCGCCGGCGTCAGACCTTCCTACCGGCAACCGTCCCAGAATCGAGCGCGGTCGGAGTACCGGGCGCATCCAAGGGCCAGAAGTCGGCGGGCTTGCCGTAGAACTCGAGGAACCGTCGAACGTCGTCAGCGATACGATCGACGACCCACTGGCGGGTCTGCTCGTCCCACCGCGGTCGCTGCTGAATCGGCTTCGTGAATGTCCGCTTGAAGGCGCGCCGTAGCGCTTTGGGGATCAGAGCGTCGCGCAACCGATCGTATCCCGGAAGCTGCCGCAACGCGTTCAAGGCGATCCTATCCTCGTGCTTGTCAGACCAGACATTGCGCGGCCGATCGGCATCCGGTAGGTCCGCCTCTGGCGCTACCTCGAGGAACTTGAAGCACCGGCTCAGTACCGCGTGCGGGTCAGCCGTGAAGTCTTCGAAGAACAACACGAGAATGCGTTCATCCGGGAAATAGCGGCGATAGGCACTGATCTGGGTCCAGTACAAGCCCGAATCGATCAGCTCCGGCCACGTTCGCAGGGCCTTGCGGAACGAAGCGGGTATTGAAACCCCTCGGTGCCTCAACTGAATCCACATGGACTCCAGGCGCGCCAGCGGGCTCCGCGTGATGTAGATGATCCGCGCATCCGGAGAATAATCGACGAGCCGCTTGAGCGCGTCGGGGTAGACACCGGTTTGCGAGTACGTGGTGCTTCCGTCGCCGACGGCCTTGTGACCTGCGGCCGACTCAAACAGCGCGGCGTACCAGGCATACCCGCGCTTGAACTTCTTCGGTACGGTGAAGAACTGCGGCTCTTTCGGATCGCAAATGAACACGTCAGGATGAGCGCCCAGCAGCTCGCAAACGCTTGTCGTTCCCGCCTTGGGGGCGCCGATGAGGAAGAAATTCGGCTTGACAATCGTATCTCCCATGTTGCCTCCTGCTTCCATTTACGCATGTCGAACAACGGACTCCATATCCGTTGTCGGCCGAAGAATCCCGGAGTTCGTGTATTCGTAATCTTAGGCCTCGAAGCGGAAGCAAGCGTCAACGACCTTCAAGCCGCGCGCTGAGCTGAATCGTCATCGGGAGGCTCGCCGCCATAGTCAATGTAGAGCGACCCCGAGTCGTCGGACATGTGCGGAAAATCCTGTACATCGCAGCGCGACCCTGCTCGCTCGGTTTGAGAGTAGCCGAAATTGCCCAAGTGTTGCGACCAGCGATCCACCCGGCTTACGCTAGCCACATCGACAAGTCACGCTGAAGCAGGCTCTGGAGTTTGAGAATATCTTCGCGAAAGTCCTCAATCAGCGATCGGCGCAGTTCCGCCTGGAATTCAGGCCTTTCCAAGTTACGCATTCGAAGTCGATTTTTGAATCGACGAGCGATACGACGGACCCGGCGGGTGGGGATGAAGGTCTTCACAAGAGCCTTGAGCCGATTTGGTTTCGCCATCAGGCCGGTAATCGCGTGCACCATCCTGCTCCGCGGTAAACCCGAGACGTTGTACTGGATGCTGGCATCAACTTGATACTCCGGATCAACACCGAGAAACTGAAAAGCGTCTCGCAACAGACCCTGTGCATCCTCGCACAAATCGTCGTATAAGAACACCAACAGTTGGTCAGGGCCAAATAAATCCATATACATCTTGATCTGCTCATAATAAAACCCTCGTCGAAGGTAATGCCAGATCGGAGCATAGTTTTCGGCGATCCGCTGAGGCTCTTGCGCGAGCGCAGCGGCAAAGGAGAGCGTTTCTTTGCCATCCCGCAGCAGGTGAGTATAGGCTGAGAAAGCGCGGTCCGCCGGCTGCCGGAGCACAGCGATGAGCTTGACGTGAGGGATGTAGTGATGGATCCGCTGCGCCGCTTCCTCGCTCGAAAGGTACACATCACAAGTTTCTCCGATTGCAATTGCTTCCCCCGCAGCCTCAAAAATGGCCTCATACTCGGCGAGTTTGGTGATGATGAATCCTCCCCTTTGCGATACCTTGTTGGAACCGCAGAATCGCGTGGGGTCGCGATCCAGATCGAAGAAATGTGTCTTGACCGGACACATGAAGACTTCGGGGTGTTGATCCAAATACTGCATGAGGGACGTCGTACCCGACTTCGCGGCGCCGATGACCAGAAAGTTTGGAAGTGTCACGTCCGGTCACCTCGTAGTGCTGGGTCTCTGCTCAAGCGCCGCGGAACTGGCCCACCGCTCGCAAACCGTCAGCCCCCACGCCTCATCGAGCGCTCGATAGGCCAGCGGAGCGTCCTTGTTGTTGCCCAAGCTGACACCGTTTCCTGTTGGTAAAGCAGCATATAGTAGGGCGTAGGTCAACGAGCTTCAAGCCGCGCACTGAGCTGAATCGTCATCGGGAGGCTCGTCCCCATAGTCACTGTAGGGCAACCCGGGGTCTTCGTGCACGGGCGCCAGAAGGGCCTGTGCTCCGTCCTTCAGATCCATAGCGAGCCCCATGAAGAACACGGACAGGAAGACGTGGACAAATGACAGGGTCGTGGTTGGGTGATAAAGCGAATGATTCACGAAGCCGTGCGCGTACGTCATGACCATGAACGCGATGAGCAAGTTGATCAACAACGGATCGGCCCCGATCAGACGGCGGCGTTTCCAGGTGCGAACGGTGCACAACCCCGTATAGGCGACAAGGAAGAACACCGGCATCGCATAGGTGATCCCGCCGACGTACAGCGTCTCGGTGTATCCGTTGTGCGCATGCGCTTCGCCCGTAGTCTCCGAACGAATAAACGACTCGCCCTCGGTTTCCAAAAGACCTAGAAATGGACGTTCGGCAATAATGTTGGTCAGGTATCGCTTGCTGGTCTCCAACCGGCCGGTCCGAAGCGTTTCGAACCGCTCGAGCTTCACGGTTCCCGCAAAGCTAAATATCCAGGCGATACTACCGGCCAAGATGAGTCCGGCGATGGCGGTCAGCACGGGTCGGCGGGTTAGGAATACGACCAAGGGGAACGAGGCGCCGATCATCACGACCATGGTCGAGCGGCTGGCCGTGAGCAAAGCCATTGCCACCGCCACGGCGGTGAATCCAATCAGGATCGGTTTCAAGAAGAGGATGTGGGTGCGGATGGCCCAATACAGGGTTAGCGGCGCCGCCAGCGCGAAGAGTACGCCGATGTGGTTGGGGTTTGTGCCGTAGGGGAAAAAGCGACCGACCCCATGGAACGACTGGGCCGGATGCAAAACCAGGTCCGAAAGCGGCAGCAGAAGGGCCAGGGCCAAGCCCAACGAGATGGCCCGGATCACCCGCTGGAGCGACGCTTCATCAACAATTGTCCGGTTCACCGAAAGGGCGGCCACGACCAGGATCATCCATTGCATACGAATCGCCAACGCCAGGGCAAGATCACGAACGGTCAAGATGAAGACGAATGCGACCGCGGCTATCACGAGGTACATCCAGGCCAACGGCGGCGTCCGCCGGCGCGGAGTGGGATCCAGCCATGCGGTGACCGCCACCAGACCGTACATAGCAAAGCCCGTGAGCTTGGCAATCGGCTGGATCAGCCGCAAATCGACCATTTCACCCAGCGTAAGCCAGATCATCATCAGGCTCAGGGCAGTCGGCATTCGGTACTTTGCGGGGATGGCCAGGAAGCCCACCGCCACACCCACCACCACCACGAGCAGTAGCGGCAAGGGAACGATTTCCAGGTAGCGTTCGATCTTTTCCATGGCAAGGGGTATCGGCGAGTGGGTGCCAAACGCGGAGGCGCGATCGAGCTCGGCGGCTTACGGTATGTATCGTATGGCGGCTACGCCCCGATGAGGCCCGTGCCCAAAGTGGTCCGGCTGTGCGTGTTATCGGGCATATGCGGCGTTCCTGGCCCACGGCGTCATCGAAGCAGGCACGGTGATGGGAAGCACACTGAACGGCATGATGCTCCTGTTTGGAATCGCGTTGTTTGACCGTCTTCCGGAGTTGATCCGGCAGGCCTCTTACGAGTGGTATGACACAGCCCCGGAGGACACACTCGCAAGGCAACTGGTGCAGCCCTCTGGCTGTTGAACTGGTCCACCCGCAAACACCAGCCCGAAGGACCGACGGCGCTCTCCCGGTAGGGGGCCGCCGTCCGGCCACTTTCCCGTGGAAGCACAGCGCGCGAGACCGCCATGGACGTGATGAGTGTGCCGTATCCGCGAAGGGCAGCGACGGCCGGCTGCAGCGACTCCACGCGAACCACCAGCGCCCGCGCAAGGCAAGATCTGTGATGGCCCAGATGTCCCGCAACCTCAACGAGGCCCTGGGCGGATGCTGTCAGCGCCAGCGCCTACTCCTTGCGCACTGCGACAGCCGGCCCGTCGAATCACCCTTGACGTTATACTTGACGGTTGCCGATGCGGCACCGGGGGGATAGGCGTTTGCGCGTGTGGTTGGCGATCCCTGCGCGGAGTGATGGCCGGCGATGAGGCGACAGCTCAAAGATTCCCTCAAGCGAGCCCTGTTTCGGGTCTATAAGCTCGCAACCCGCATGGGCATACACGTCATTCCCGTCCATTACTACTCACCCGTTCCCAACATCATCGAACT
>JADFGE010000142.1 GCA_022567855.1 Planctomycetota bacterium
AGGCTGGATCATGCCTCACGTGTGTCTGTAAACCCAAAGGACCACTCGTGCTCGATGCGTAGGAGCTCGTTGCACGTTCAGCGAGAATGAAAAGGAGTGATTCCATGCAGGTCGTTGTTCACCGTACCGGATGGCTTGTCCCGGTCATCTTCGTGCTTGGGGCGCTCGGTTTGGGCGCGTCGTACGGAGTCGCAGCGCGAAGTAATCCGCACATCGCAACGACTCCCACATCGTTCGTGCAGGTGTCGTCTGCGATCGCGCCGATGAGCATCGCGGCCTTCGGGCCCCGGACTGATCTGGCGAAGGTGCAGGGCGCGGATGCTTGCGGCGAATGTCACACCCGTGAGATGGAGGCGTGGAAGCGATCCACGCACTTTGCGACTTGGAAGACGATGCACCGCGAGCCCAGAGCGCGGGAGATCGCTTCGGCGCTCGAAATCAAGGGCGGAATCAAACGCAACGACCTGTGCGTCAACTGCCATTACACGGCGCGGGTCGTGGATGAGAAACCCAAGCCGGTGAGCGGGGTCTCCTGTGAGTCGTGCCACGGCGCCGCCGCCGATTGGATCAACGTTCACAATGATTATGGCGCGGGTAAGACCAAGGAAACGGAAACGCCTGAGCACCGGGCGATGCGTCTGAAGGCCTGTGACGCTTCCGGCATGCTTCGGCCGGCCAACGTGTATCTCGTCGCCCGGAATTGCTACTCGTGCCACTCGGTCCCGAACGAGAAGCTAGTGAATATTGGAGGTCACAAGGCGGGCAGCGCGTTTGAACTTGTTTCCTGGTCGCAGGGTGAGGTTCGCCACAACTACCAGTATTCATCAGATCAGAAGAACCGCACAGCTTCGTTGGAGCGCAAACGCGTGCTGTATGTCGTTGGCGCCATGACGGACTTGGAGTACGCCCTGCGGGGGATGTCCAAAATCACTGAACGAGGGGCCTATCGCGATGCGATGAGAAATCGGAAGAATAGTGCGGTTAAGCGTATTGACGAGATTCTCAGCCGCGTCTCACTTCCAGAGATTCAGAGCCTCATGTCCTCGCTTGAGCGGGATGATAAGGGACGTGTCAAGATCAATCGGTCGCTGCTGAACGAACTGCCGAATCAGTTGGCTGCGCTGTCCGAGCAGTTTGTCAACACACACGACGGATCGAATCTGGGACCGCTGGACGCGATCATTCCCGGCCCAGAGAAGTATCACGGGACGGCGCAGCCCTAATAGGAATGCCGCCGGCGGCGGTGAAGGAACCCGCATGGCGCAGCGATCCGCTGTCATTTCCAGGCCCCAGCGGTGGGATACTCCCTTTGATCCGGACATGGCGGAGGCCGATGTCGATCGCGTGCTGTCGATTGAGCCGTTCTCCCAGATCGACCCCGAACGGTTCCCCACGGCATTGCCGTTGCACAAGTTGATTCTCAACGACTGCCGAATCCTGCACGCCCGTCCCGGGGACATCATTGTGCGCGAAGGTGATTACGGCAGCTCGCTGTTCTTCATCATGGCGGGCACGGTTCGGGTCGCCATCGACTCGATGCCCGCGCGTATGCTTGGACGACGTGAACCGGCGCGCAAGGGCCTGCTCCGCACCATCGCCCAGCTCTGGACGAATCACCGCACGACCGAGTATCGCGACGTCCAAGGGTATGTCGCGCACGGAGCGGGCGCTGCTCAACGAGGCGAGGGTGAGCAGGCCCGCATCTTCCTCCAGGATGTCCCGACCGTGCTGGACGAGCACCGCACCGCCACGATTTCTCATGGTTCGTTCTTTGGCGAGCTGGCGGCGCTGGCGCGCATCCCCCGCACCGCCACCGTCTTTGCCGAGACTGACTGCGAACTGCTGGAGATGCGCTGGCAGGGATTCCGCGACATCCGGCGCCGATCCGAGGCCATCCGCGATCACGTCGATCAACTCTATCGAGAGCGGAGCCTCAAGAGCCAGTTGCAAGCCACAGATATGTTCAGCGACCTCAGCGAAGCCGAGCTCGACGAGGTCGCGGACCAGATCACCTTCGAGACGTTCGGCGAGTTCGACTGGTACGGTTCGTTCAAGCGGCTGCCGGAACAGGATCCGGCTCGCCGTCTGGCGCATGAGCCGATCATCGCTGAGCAAGGCCACTATCCCGACGGTTTGATCCTGATCCGTGCCGGATTCGCCCGCGTCAGTTGCAAATACGGCGACGGTGAGCGGACGATCAGCTATCTCGGCCGAGGCCAGAGCTACGGGTTCGAGGAGTTGGCCGAGGCGTTCCAAACAGATCACGCGGTGCCGTTCAAGCGGACGATTCGTGCTTTGGGTTATGTGGACATCCTGCGTGTGCCCACCGTGATTGTCGAGAAATATATCCTGTCCAGGCGCAGTTCGGAGGTTCCGAGCAAGACAGAGCGCTCGCCCCACGACGCTGACCGCCGTTGGGGCCAGGCGCCGGCGCGAATCGAGACCGGCATGCTCGAGTTCCTTGTCGAGAACCGGTTTATCAACGGCGCTTCTGCGATGCTGATCGACCTGAACCGATGCACCGGCTGCGACGATTGCGTGCACGCGTGTGCAGAAGCGCATGATGGGAACCCGCGTTTCATTCGGCACGGCAAGCAGTTCGACCACTATCTGGTGGCGAATGCGTGTATGCATTGCGCTGACCCTGTTTGCATGATCGGTTGCCCAACCGGGGCGATCCACCGCGATTTGCAGGGAGGCGAGGTCGTGATCAACGATCTGACCTGCATCGGCTGCGCTACCTGCGCCAACAGTTGCCCGTATCACAATATCCGAATGGTGGAGATCCGCGACGAGACCGGCGACTTCGTCCTGGATGAACATTCACAGACACCGATTCTCAAAGCGACCAAGTGCGATCTGTCCGTCGATCAGCCGGGCGATCCTCCGTGTCAGCGAGCCTGTCCGCATGACGCCCTCGTTCGCCTGGACATGATGGACACCCGGGCCGTGGAGAGGTTTCTGAATCGATGATGACGTTCGCTCGACGCCGGCTGCGCAACCTGACCCTCGCCTTGATCGGAGGCTTGTTGATCCTCGCTAGCGATTGGATCGCGCGCGGAGCGCTCATGCAGACAGCCTATATCAGCGGATGGGCGATGCTCGTGCTCATGCTTTTGCTCGCGGCCTACAACGTGCGCAAGAAGTTGTCGGTCATTCCGCTGTTTTCATCCTCGGCGTGGTTGCAGGTGCATGTGTATGCGGGCGTCGTGAGCGTGATGGTCTTCGTCGTCCACATTGGATACGTGATGCCCAACGGCGGGCTGGAGATCCTGCTTGGGGCCTTATATGTGGGAGTCGCGGCGAGTGGGCTGGTCGGCCTTGTGCTGACGCGGACGTTGCCGCCTCGAATCAATAGCCGCGGTGAGAATGTAATCTTTGAGCGCATCGGCCCCATTCGCCGACAGCTGCGCGAACGGGCCGAGGTGCTCGCCCTCGAATCTGTCAATGCCGGGAACGTAACCGCGATCTCTCAGCTCTATCAGGACCGATTGTTGCGGTTCTTCGCCGGGCCGCAGAATCTTTGGAGCCATCTCGGCCAATCGACGCGACGGCGACAGGCGTTGCTCGACGAGATCGACGCGCTGAGGCGGTACGTCAAGGAGAGCGATCGTGAAAGCCTGACCCAAATCGCCGAACTCGTGTGCCTCAAGGACGATCTGGATTATCGACACGCCTGCCAGTGTGCATTGAAGGGCTGGCTGTTTGTACACATTCCCTTGACGTACGGCTTGCTGATGGTGATGGTTGTGCACATCGTGGTGGTCTACGCATTCTCCGGAGGCGCGCGATAGGTATGACCGTGCAGAACTTCGAGCACGATCGCAGCGCTTACGATCGACCAAACCAGAAATGGATCTGCGGCTGGGCGGCGGACGGCGGTGAGTGTCGGCTCGGTCCGGATGTTCAGGGTCGATGCCGGACCACGCACGAATGTCAACCGGTGCGCAAGGGCGACCGTTGGATGTGCACGCGGCCGACGATTGCCGGCGGCCGATGCGAGGCTGGGCCGTTGCCGGACGGAACATGCTGCCGCGCGATTCTCAAGTGCCAGCCGGTGCGCAGCGTTCGTAGCAATCGAGGTGCGATGGTCAGTGGGTTTGCCGTCCTCACGATCGGTTTTCTGGCGGTGTTGATTGGCGGGCCATGGCGAGGCGCTTTCGTATCGCCTGGCCAGCTCTCGACGACCCACGCACAACTTGAGAACGACTGTAGTCGATGCCATAGTGCCGCCGATGCCGGGCTTGTCGGTGTGCTGCAAGCGTCGCTTCAGCCGCCGGCGGCGACAACGGAAAGTGGCAATTGCCTGCAATGTCATAGTATCGGCGCCTCGTACGGCTCGCCCCACAGCCTTCCTCGGCCCGCGCTCGATGTGCTCGTGCAGAAGGCTCATGGCCGTGAACAGCCGCTATCAATGCCGCTCCGCGCCTCGCTCGGGGCCGCGGTGGCGCCGAATCTCGCCCGGTCCGATGAGATCGCTTGTGCTGTCTGCCATGCTGAGCATCAAGGTCGGCTTTTCGATCTGAAGCGCATGGATTCAATGTCGTGTCAGAGCTGTCATCAGCAGAAATTCCATTCGTTCTCGCGCGGTCACCCCCAGTTCTCAGCCGAGTATCCGACGACACGCCGAACACGGATCGCCTTCAATCATTCGACGCACTATTCCCTGCACTTCCAAGACGAGGGTTGGGCCGGCGATTGCCTGAGCTGCCACCAGCCCGATTCCAACGGAGCGCGAATGGTGCTCGGCGGGTTCGAGACGTCGTGCGGAAGTTGTCATCATCATCGCCGGCAGATCGCCGGAGCCGGTCTCAGTGAGCCGAGCGTACTCGTCCTGGGGCTTCCAGCCGTGGATATCGAGGCGCTGGATGCGCACGGCCTCTGGATCGGAGACGCCCCTTGGCCGGCGGATGCGAACCTCGGCGATGAGATGGCGCTCTCGCCGTTCATGCGGCTATTGCTTTGGAGCGAACCCGCCGTGGCCCGAGACTTGACGCTGCTCGATGAGACGAACGCGTCTCTATTGGATCTGTCAGATGCCGATGATCGTGCGATCGAAGCAGCGGGAAGGCTTGTCTGGGCAATCAAACTCCTCATCCATGATCTGTTGACCGATGACGGCGCTGCGCTGACGCAACGACTCATCGCAGCCTTGGGTTCGGATATGACTGACGCTCAACTCGCCGCGCTGATCGGTGAGCCCGCCGATATTTCTTACGGCGATCATCAGACGTGGCGCCATAATTTGCGTCGGTTGCAAGAGACGTGGCTCAGCGATCTACCGGACGAGGCGCCGCAGTACCGCGCGAACCCGGACCTTCTCTACAGCGGTCGATTGCCGCTTGCGCAAGCGGCCGATTTACCGTCGAGCGACGGAACCGCTACGCCAGCGCAAGATGAGCCAGCTGACGATGATCTACTTGGCGAGGACGAGGGCGATGATCTCCTGAGTAACGAGGACGAACTTTTCGGCGACGAAGGTGACGAGGAATCGGGGCAGGAAGACGATCTGCTCGGGGACGACGACGATCTGCTCGGTGATTCAGGGCAAGATGTGCCGGATCAGCCGACGGAGGATCCGGCCCAGCCGGAAGCGGCCGAGGCGCAACGGCAGCTCGAGGCCCTTCGGCTCAGCTTGCTCGAATCCGGCGGATGGTTTCTGGACGAAGCGAACTTTGCGGTTCGGTACCGCCCGATTGGACACGCCGATCCGTTCCTCCGAGCCTGGCTTGACCTTACTTCGTCACCACCGTCGTCAATCGATGCTTCGGCGATGCATGCTGTCTTTGACACATTGCGCCGGGATAAAGCGCCGGGGCGGTGCGTACGCTGCCATAGCGTCGATGCAATTGACGACGGTCAATCTGCAGGCTTTCGTGTGAACTGGCATGGCGCGCGACCCGCGCTCGGCCAGCGCCCCTTTACTACGTTTGCTCATCGTCCGCACTTCAACTTCCAGCAGTTCCGCGATTGCACGGCGTGCCATTCGATTCGCACGATCGATAGCACAGCCGTGCAGGACTGGAAGCGGACGTATGGCGGTGCCAACGCCGGCTCGTACGCAGCGAGCTTTGATTCGATGTCGTTAGCTCAGTGCGCCGGCTGCCACACGCCGAGCGGCGCCGGCGACGGCTGCCTGACGTGTCACAACTATCACGTGGGCTCGTTTGCTCAGCCGCTGACACCACCGTACCGTGGGGCGATTGCCCGCGTCGGTGACGGCTCAAAGCGATCATCCGGGCGGCCCATCAACGGCTCCGACGCGATGGACGGTGGAATGAAACCATGAAGTACAGACGCTCTGGGCGCTTCACGTTGAACCTGCGGCCGGGCGCCTGCGCCAACTGGGCGGAGCCTTGTGAACGGTGGTGTGGCCGCTGTTCTGCCGCCCGCGCACCCGGAGATGATTGGGATTCCGTAGACTGGGGACAGGACAATGGTGCAGAAGGACGGAGCTATGAACGAGTCTGAAAAGTCCGCTGATCCGGAAGGCGTGACCAGCGATGGGCCGGGGGGCGTCCCGCAAGAGGCGTCGATCGTCGCCAGCACGGTGTCGCTGGATCACGGCAAGCGCTTCGGGCAACTCATCGGCCGATACAAGGTCGTTCGCGTCCTGGGTGAAGGCGGCATGGGAACCGTCTTTCTCGCGGAGCAGGACAAGCCCACCCGACTTGTCGCCTTGAAGGTCATTCGCCCCGGCGTGGCCTCGGCCAATCTGCTGCGACGCTTCGAGCATGAATCGCAGGTTCTGGGAAAACTTCAACATCCCGGCATCGCGCAGATCTACGAAGCGGGAACCGCCGACACCGGCGAAGGCGCTCAGCCGTACTTTGTCATGGAGTACGTCCGCGGTCGATCGCTGCTGGAGTACGCCCAAGGGTCACAGTTAGGCACCCGCCAACGCCTGGAGCTGCTGGCCAAGATCTGCGATGCGGTCCAGCACGCCCACCAAAAGGGGATCATCCATCGCGATCTGAAGCCGGGCAACATTCTTGTCACCGAAGAGGGCCAACCCAAGATTCTCGACTTCGGCGTGGCCCGCGCCACCGACGCCGACATTCAAGCTACCACCATACAGACCGACGTGGGCCAGCTCGTGGGCACCATCCCCTACATGAGCCCCGAGCAAGCCGGCGGCGACGTGACCGAACTCGATACCCGAAGCGATGTGTATGCACTCGGCGTGTTGGGGTACGAGTTATTGGCCGGACGTCTCCCCTACGACCTGAAGGACAAGATGATTCACGAAGCGGTGCGTGTGATCCGCGAGGACGATCCCACGCCGTTGAGTTCGATCGAC
>JADFGE010000143.1 GCA_022567855.1 Planctomycetota bacterium
GCAAGGCCTCGCGGCGACGCTGATCAGCCGACTGCCCGCGCCGCGCACTGGACTGCTGCGTGCGCGACGAGCGTCCCCCCGAACGAGATTGCGTTTCCTCGAACAGGTCGAGAATCTGCTGGGCAAGCTCATTGGCGTCGGCATACGCCAGCCGGAACGTCAGGGTTTTTGGAATCTTCCAAACCTTATCCAGCTGGTTGATCATCTCCTGGACCCGCTGGCACAACCCGATGTCGCCCTGGAGGATGATCTGATTCGAGCTGATGTCCACGGTCATCGTCGCCCAGTCCGGCAATGTCTTTTCGATGCTGCTGCTGACGGTTTCGGCGTCGGCGTTGCGTAGTTGATAGAGCTTCGTGATGACCGTGCCGCGATTCGTCTCGCCCATGATGTCCACGTCGGGTCCGACGACCGGCGCACCGAACTGCAGAATCTCACTAAGCAGGGCAATGATGATTCGATCCTCTTTCTCGATTACGCCGATCTCGTTCAGTCGAAACGCATGGAACAACAGATCCAGCGCTTCGGATCGGTCAATAAACTTGTCGATGATCAGCGTGATCTTCTTGGTCTTGAGGGTCGTGCTCAGATCAATCGGGATGATGACTTTGCCGGTGGTCTCGACAATGAACGAAATCGTCTTGTCGATCGAAACCTCGTTGAAGCTGAACTTCACCTTCTCCTCGCCGGCCGGACGACGCCCGTTGCGGGTCTCACCTCTGTTTGCCGGCTGTGGCTGCGGCTGTGGTTGCGCTTGGGCGGGTTGCGGACCGTTGGCAGGCAGCGGTTGCGGCCGACCATCCTGGGCCGGCGCCCTCGAGCTCAGCAATCCGAGGCAAAGCAAAATGGCGCTGGCGGTCGAACCTTGAGATATAAGACGTTGGGGGATCACGGGGTCACCTTTCTTGAAACATCTCCGCGTGGATCATCGTGACACGCATGGGATCACGATTCCCGAATGCGACGACGAGACGACGTCGCTCATGCCGTCAACCATCGTCAGACGGTTGACGCCCGACCTGCCCGGGGGCTTTGACCGGCCGGTCGGCCGTGTCGGCGAACACAATCCCCGGCGTGGGGCGCTCGGTGAGCGAGTTCGACGAGAACTCGGTTTGGTAGTCCTTGAAAACGGGGACGTCGTATTCGCCGCCCGCGTACGCTAAGTTGACTGTCCAAGGTGGGTTGCTGGCAAGGACCTTGACGCCGGCTCCTTCCTCGCCGACACGTAGCCTGAGGTTGTCCTTGCTCTTGAACCAGACTTCGTTTCCGATGACGGCGATCACGGCTGGTCCACCGTAGGTCATGGGAATCGGCGGCGGCGGGGGTGGCTCGGCAGGTTTCTCCTCGAGCGTTTGCTTGTAGGGGGCAGGCTTCACTGCCGGCGCCGGGGGACGAAAGAACAGCGATCGGCCTTCGAAGCGCTCGCGGTATGTTGCGAGATCACGGTCGTGGGCGGCCAGGTACGCCTGCATGTTCTCGCCAGCGCTATCCGGGCCGATGCTCGCCGTGAACATTGCCGCCAACAACCCGGGCAAAGGCACGACGAGGACGATTCCGGCCACAACCAGGCCGACGGTGCTCAACAGAAGCGGTCTACTAAGGTGCAGGTTTTGCATCATCGTGAGACTCCCGTTCTGCGCCCGGCGACGGATGAAAGAATCCAGGCCTCGACGGTAAGTCGCACGCTGAGCTTGCGCGTGCCCGGCAGCTTGTTGAGGCGCACGTGGCTGATGGACTCGATGTCCTCGTTGCTCTCGAGCTCGGCAATAATGGCCAACGTGTGCTCGGGGCTTGCGTCGAAGCGCAGCTCGCCGGTGAGTCGTTCGACGCGTTGATTCCTCTCCCGGACGATTCTCTCGAGCGTTCCCGTGGGCAGTCGCGCCGGCGGGCGAATCTTGAAGTCGTCGTTGCTGACCGAGTGGAGTTTGAGAATCGCGTTGACGGATTGCGTCAGGGCTTTGTTGGCATCGCCTTCTTTGTCCGGCTTGACGACCGGGCCGACGCCGCTGATAAGGTCCTTCATCCGATCGATTCGATCGAATCCGCTATTGGTCAGGGCGGCCTGGCGCACCTCAGACCGAATTTTGTCGGCCTTGTCGTTCCAATCGTCGGCGAACTTCCAGAGGAAGTCGGTGTATATCAATAGCGCGATGATCACAACCGCACCGATCAGAGCCCACTGGGCAGCGCGGGGTAGCTGGGCAAACCGCTGGCCCCACGTCGATTGCTCGTTCATTTGCCCGCCCTCTTGCGATCCCACAGGAGGTTCCATTCGTTTTTGAGCCGAACCTTCGTCGCGTCATCGGGGTGGCTGCGTTCCAGCGCTCTGGCGATCAACCCGATCGATTCGGTCACTTCAGGAAGCGTCATGGCGTTGATCTGCGCCTCGGACAGCGGTTCGGGGATGTTCTGCGACGCCGGAACACCGCCGCCCGGTGATCGGTCGTTGCCGCGGGAGAGCGGCGCGCTACCCGGTACGAAGCTCCTGCTCGAGCCCGGGCGAGGTACGGGTCGCGGCCGAGCACTTGACGGCCGCCTCCCGTTAGCGGCGGAGGCCAACTCGTCGGGCTTCTCGTTTCCGTCCTCCAGCTTCAGGGTCGGTTTGATCTCAGGATCGTCCTTGGCCGCCAGTGCTTCGCCCGCCGCCGCCTCGGCAGGGGCTGATGTGTCCGTCGTCGACTGAGCTTGGGCCGGCGGTGTATTACCGTTGTACAGTCGATCCCTCAATGTCCATTTGCCGAAATCGAGGCTGACCGGATATTCGTGGGTTCGATAAGGTTGAGCGACTTTACCGGAGAGTGTGAACTCGTACGCGCCGAAGTTGTTGCGATCCCCCCAACTGTAGTAGATCTCGGTGAAGATTCCGCCGGCCCGGAGGTTCTGCTGCATCTGCGCGACGACTTCCTGAGGCGAGCGACCTTCATACGCCTTGGTCGTGCCCGAGACGCTGAACATGTCGCCCTCGTGCTTCAGATCGATGAGCTGCAGGTCGATGCCGCGGGGTGTGTTGCAGGCGATGTCCGAGAGGAGCTTGGTCATCGGCCAGGCGTGCTGTCGCAGCGCTCGGTACATTTCGAGCTGGGTCTCGTTCTTCTGTGCGGCGTCAACATACTCCTTGATGTCGGAGAACCTCACCTGCAGCGCCAGCAGCCGCAGTCGTGCCGCCGCCAGAGGCCACAGGGCAAGGATGATGAGGCACGCGATGACGATCCTGGTCGCGATCCTTTTGTTGGACATGGCAGTAAGGAGGCGTTGAGCCGCCGAGGGCGTTTCGACCGGCGCATCGCGGCGAAGTTGCGTGAGCGGGGCCAGTTGATCGGTCCCAGCGAGCAGTGCGCCGACCGTGATGCCATACGTCCGCCACCAATCCTCTTCATTGGGTGCGCCATGGACGCGTTGCTGCGCGCTTTGAAGGATGTTGTGCGGTGCGATCAGTACGGCAGTGTTGGGATCAAATCCGGCGAGGTGCTCGGTGAGCGACTCGACCAGTGATTCAGTGAAGGGCGCCGTGTGGCCGGCATCGAGGGCCGTCTCGGCCAGCACTGACCCGACTCGCTCGTTCCAACCCTGTTCGGTGTCGGCGAGTTCCCGGGCGGCGCGGAAGGCGACTCCGCCGGCGTACGTGATCGCCAGCGCCACCGATCCGTCGCTTCGGTCCAGCCACAGCAGCGGCTCGTCGGGTCGGCTTCCATCCAGAAGCGCGGCCAGCGCGGCGATATCGCTGGCGTAGGTCGTTTCGAGCCCGGTTTCGGGGAGTTCAAACGGCGCGGCTTGCGGCCACGACAGCATGATTCCGGTGCGGCTCGTTTCTCCCGGGGCGTTGTCCAGCACGGCCGTGGCCTGGCGGTGCGGCGGCGCCGTGCCCAGCAAGTGCGCCTCTGCCTGCAGTTGTAGGGCCTGTTGCAGTTGTATCGCATCAGTATGGGGTAGCGAGCAGGTTCGGCACACCACGGCCGACGCCGGCAGCACACCGACAACCCGTTGGACATCGTGTTTGGCTAGCCAATCGGGAATCCGACCGGCTTGTGAGGCGTCAAACTCCTCCCAGGCCGTGATGCGCGGCACGCCGGTGTCGGTCTGGCCGATCAAACACCGCCAATTCCGACCGGCGCGTTGAACCACGCCGATGATGCCGCCGGTGGGTTGTCCGTTGGTGGGTTCGCTCATTGCTCGCGATACTCAAGGATTCGAATGGGAAGGGTCGAACGATCGACCACCACGGTGATTTCAACCTCGATGCCGCCGGACCACGAGCGGCCGCGGGAGCTGATCGAGTAGACGCTGCTGGTCGTGTCCATATTGCGGGCGACGAAGCTGAACGCCTCGGCATCTTCCTGGAAGGCCGGGATGTCCGTGAGATCGACGAGGCTCGTGATTCCCTCCTGCCGGCTGCTGCGAAGGTAGATGATCTCGTCGGCGAGGTATTCACGGGTAAAGAACAACTGCCGCAGCAGTGCCGCGGAGACGGTGTTGATGTTCATCTTGCCCGGCTGCCGCCGCGTGGGATTGTCGATCATGGTTTCCCCGAGCACCAATCGAAGCTGATCCTCTTCCAGCAGCGGCGCCGCTGATCCCCCGGCCTGAGGGGGTGTCCCGCCCGCCCTGGTTCGAGACTGCATAAACACTTCGAGCAGTTGGACCATCTGGTTGTTTTCATTTCGACCGAAGTTCACAAGCGCTACGGCGGTCGCCTCGTCCACGCCGATGCGATCCATCAACTGGGCGGGGTCAGCCGCCCCCAGGCGAATCTTCGGCAGGCCGGAAGCGCCGATCGCGCTTCGCGTCGAGTAGGTCGTGAGGTACGCTGACCAGCCGGCATCGAGCTGGTCGTCCGGTTCGTCATCGGGCCAGGTGCGTTCGCCATCGTCCTCGTTGGCGTCGAGCCGGTTGTTGAGATTCCAATCTTCGCCGCGCAGGTACTCCGGCCAGATGCCGGCCACGAGCTCCAACTCGGCGATGCTTCGCATGGGGGCGTTGCGCGGCTCATACGAGTTGGACGAGCTGAGATAGTAATCGCGCTCGGCCCCGAGCGCCCGAACGTCGTCGTCCTCGTCGATCCAATCGAAAATTGCATCGGCCACGTCGAAGGTCATGTCGCGCAGCGCCAGCAGGAGCGTGCGCTCGTTCGGCGTCGTGTTGACATTGATCTTTGAGTGCTCGTCCATTGGACCGGCCCAGGTCTGGCCGTCAGCATGGTGTCGAATGTCGTAGCTGGCGTTGAGCAGGTCGCCGGCGGCGATGTAGTCCATCTCTCGGACTATGGCGAACGCGTCATCCGGGACCGGGTTCTGGGTATGGTCGGCCATGACGGCGATGGTGTACTCGATGCCTCCGCGGGCCGCCCACCGGGCCTGGACGCGGGCCACCGCTTCAGTTCCGATCGCTTTTTGCCGGTAGCCCCGTAGTTGCACGGAACTCACCAGCAGGGCGGCCAGAGCGATCGACCACATCACAACGAGCACGACCGAGCCGCGGCGGGTGTACGGGACGTTCATGTGCCGTGAAGCGATCATGTGCCTCCTTGCCCACGAGTCGAGCGGAGCATCGAGCCCGAGTTGCGATTGTCTCTATCTTGGTCGGTGGTTTGACGGCTGGAGCCGGTTCGGCCGCCGGTGGAACTGCCGCCGGTGGAACCGCCGGTCAGCACCCGCGCCCAGCCCTGCGAGATCATGCGGAAGCGGCGCTCGAGCTCGGGAATCAGTTCCTGGTGGATAGCATCGCCGTAGGGACCGTTGTTGACCGAGTTGACGGCGTAGGAGTCGTCGAAGTAGGGGGTGGGATGCTGAATCGTAACCCCGACGAAACGCGGGAAATTGGACGATTTCCAGGCATTGTAGAGGTCGCTTCCTTCCCGGAAACCGAGAGGCGCGCGGAGTGAAAAGTGGCCCTGATGATAGACGGTTGGATAGTAGACGTGGGGATGTTCATCATAGTCTTTCGGAAGCAGGACCGTGGCGCCTAAATACATCGGCCGGCCCCAGAACTCCGTCAGGATTCCGCTCTGAATCTTGATACGCTTCACCCACCGAGTGTCTTCGGGCACCTCGACGGGCGGTAGTTCGCGAGTCGTTTCGAGCCGCACGGTGATGTCGTCCGAGGGATTGAACGAGATCTGCCCGATCCCGCTGATCAGGTTTCCGGGCGAGCGCCGCCAATTCTGGCCTTCCCACTGGTCGTTGTGCATCCAGACGGTATGTCCGTCGCTGCGCTCGAATTTCGTGTATTTGTTGAGTACGGCCTGAATGTGGTAGTTGCCCTTCGGCAAGTCCGTAAGACTGTCGAACGGGTAGCCCAGTGTGGAAGCGTCGATGATGACAGGATCTCCCGGCGCGAGATTCTCGAAATCGACTCCGAAGAAGGGGACGCCGTAGCGCTTCACCTGGAGGCGCGGCTCGCTTTCATCGCTGGCGGCGAATGCGAGAAACATTCTTCCCGTCAACGGCCCGTCGTGCGTTGAAGCGGGAAAGGAAATTTCGAACCGCATACCGGTCGACGACTGTCCCAAAGATTCCGGAGCCGGCGAGGCGACGAGCAGTACCAGGGAGAAAAGCAGCGGAATGATATGGTGGCGTTTCATCTCGAGTGGGGGGTTTTCTAACGGGATCAGTTGCACAACATAGCACCCACCTCAATTAAATACCGCCTCCGCGCCGTCTACATCTGAAACCTCTTCGACCATCTTATGGCTGGCCTCGGAGCCGAAATCCATTCCGTACAGGGCTTTGATCTGGTCGATTTATTCCGGCTTTCCTCACTGAAGGGGAGTTATCCCCAGGCGTTGCTGGAGCGAAGGATGCCCTGCCGCCTCGCAAACGCGATGTCTACCTGCGCGAGGGCGCCGTCGTGGGGTCTCCTGGCCGCGTCCACGATATCGTAGAGGTCGTACCCCCGCTCGGCCATGAATTCGATCACTTCTGATAAGACCGGCGTATTCTCGAAGAAATGATAGAGGGAAACCTCGAGGACGAATAGTTCGGTACGGCCCAAAAGTGTCTTCGCCCCCTTGAGGGCTTCCAGTTCAAATCCCTGAATGTCCAGTTTGACCAGATCCGGGACGCCTGACGGATCTTCGGCGAGGAGCGAATCGAGCGTCGTTACTTCGATCTTTCTCTGCTTTCCCTTCTTCAGCCACATCTCGTCCTCGGCCGGAAGGAACGACGACCCGTTCAGGTCATCCCAGATCGTCATTACTCGCGTCTCTTCGGCCGAGCCGACGGCCAATTCCCGATAGTTCACGTTTTCGTGGTTTCTGCAGAGCGTCCGC
>JADFGE010000144.1 GCA_022567855.1 Planctomycetota bacterium
TACTCCTCGGCATCGGACCCGCGTCGCGCCGTCTTGTCGCCGTTCAGCGTGTCAGTCGATGATCCCGACCACGCCAATCCGTCCTCGGAGCAGGTGATCCTCGAAGTCGAGCAGCCGTGGGGCAACCATAACGGCTCGACGGTGCTTTTCGGACCGGACGGCTATCTGTACATGAGCCTCGGCGACGGCGGCGCGGCGAACGATCCGCACAACAATGGTCAGGATCTTTCCACGCTGCTGGCAACCATCATCCGCATCGACGTCGATCATCGCGAAGCCGATCGGAATTACGCGATACCCAAAGACAACCCGTTTGTGAACCGTCCCGGGGCGCGCGGCGAGATTTGGGCGTACGGCTTGCGCAACATCTGGCGCATGAGCTTTGATCGTGAGACGGGCGACCTTTGGGGCGGAGACATCGGCCAAGGCAAGTTCGAAGAGATTGACCTCATCGTCAAGGGCGGCAACTACGGCTGGAACATCCGTGAAGGCAAACACGATTTCAGACCTCGGGAGTCTGCCGAGCCGCTCATCGATCCGGTCGTGGAGTATGGTCGCCGCGAGGGGCTCTCCGTCACCGGCGGGTACGTCTATCGAGGGGATCGCTTGCCTGAGTTGCGCGGCGCCTACATCTATGCGGACTATGTCTCGGGAAAGATATGGGCGCTGCGATATCGGGACGGCGAGGTCACGGCCCACCGGGAGATTTTTGCCGGCGGTCGCCGGGCGTACATCACGTCCTTCGGCGAGGGGCCCGACGGCGAGCTGTATATCTGCGCCTTTGACTCGCCCGACGGGCGCGGCGGGTCCGACGGCCGTATCTATCGCCTCAACGCGCGCTGATCGACTGGCGCGATCCAAGGCGGCGAGATCAATTCCCGGCCGCCTCGTCCATGATCAACTGGAGGATGTCGTGCCCCTGGAGCTTCCAGCGGGGCACGCGCTTCCCGTTGATGTAGATTCGCGGCACGCCCCGCACCCCGAGCCCCTGCGCGGCTCGCACATCTTCGGCAATCGCTTGGGCAGTCTCGTCCGTATCCATTTCCCCAAGCAGGGCGTCGGCGTCGAAACCGAGGTCAGGCGCGACCTGTCTCAGTGTCTGGTCGTTGAATCGCGATTGGTTGGCCAAGAGCCACTCGTGCATCCGCCAATACCCCTGGGCCCCACCCAGAGCGCCCGCGGCCTCCGCCGCCTGCGCAGCCCAGCACGCGCCCACATGACGCGTGCGCCGGATCGCGGGGTTGCACTTGGTATTGACCGGGAAATGGCGAAAAGCGTATCGCGTGTCCGGCCGGTCTCCCACCACGCGGCGCAGGATACGATCGACTTCGGCGGTGTTGGGCTGTTGATAATCGCCCCACAACGTTATCGTGACGCGCGCCGACTCGGCGCCCACGGCCCAGTCGTGGGAATCGGCGGGTATCGTTCGCGTCTTCTCATCGCGCCAGTCTGCCAGATACTTCTGAAGCGCTGACATCGGGCGATCAGCAATAGCCGTAGCCGTCGGAGGATTGGATGCGGCGACGGCCGCGACGGCTTGGGACAACGTCCCGGGAACCTGCCAACCCTTCAGCTGCACGCCGTTGATGAAGATCATTGGCGTTTGGAAAAGTCCCAGGGCCATGGCCTCTTCGATGTCCCCCTGCACGAGGTCGAGCGTCTTGGCGCCTTGCATGACCGACTTGAACTCGGCCGGGTCGTACCCGAATTGAACCAGCTGGCTGGGCAGATCGAAATCGGTGAAGCTGCCCTTACGGTCGAACAGCCATTGGTGCATCTGCCAGAAGCCGTCGTTTCCGTGGAGAATGCCCGCCGCTTCCGCCGCCCGAGCCGCCCAGCACGCGTTCGGATGCATGTTCCGCGGCGCATGGCGATTGCAAGCCGTGCAGAACGGGAATTGCTTGGCCGACAGCGAGACGTCATCTCGTCGTGACAGAATTCCTTTCAGTTCGAATTCAATCTTTCGGCAGTCCGGGCATTGATAATCGGAGATGACGACGATACGAATCGGCGCCGCGGCAGGCCCGAGCCGGTAGCGCCCGGTGAAGGCCGGCAACCGCTCTCGGTCCGGGGCGTCGATGATCCGTTGCATTGACTCGGCCTGCTGTTGTTGTATGACCCGGCCGACCAAGGCCAGCGCTCCGAGTTCGACAACGGTAACGGCCGCGAACGCGCCACCGATCCAGGCCAGGCTCCGCCGGGTCGCCGCGGCGCCCGTGGGTGCAAGCTCCATCGTCGCTACGAACCCCAAGTTCCCGATATGCACGGCAAGGCAGTACCAGCAGATGTAACCACCTCCGATCATCGCGGCCACGAACATCACCGAGAGCGCCGCGCCCAGTCGAACCAGGTATTTCGTGCGCTTCGACAGACCTCCGCTGCGCCGCGCCGCCGCCCAAGCCCAAAGTAGTGCGACGAAATAGGCGAGCCCGAGGAAGGAGACCGGCCAGTCGATCAAAGGTACGGTGGCCCAGACGCTCGCCGCGGCCTCCGCGCAGCCGCCGCCCGGACCGCAGCCGGGCGCTTGGAGGATGCCCAAGTGCTTGCCCGCCAGCACCAGCGCCGCCGCGATACTGAGAATCAGCCAACCGTGGCCCAGCCAGAACGTTCGTCCGGACAGCCTTGGCGTGCTCCCGGTTTGGCCATCTTTTCTCGGGTGACTCCGTTGTTGGGCATCCGTAGACATAGGCAGGTAATCTCAACGGTCGGCCTACATCCGCAGCGGGGCGTCGATTCCCAGAAGATCCAGGCCGCTCGCCAGAACGCGGCGCACGAGCCCACACAGCCGCAAGCGTGAACGTCGAAGCGACTCCGTTTGCGCCTTCAGCACCGGGCACTGCTCGTAGAACGTGCTGTAGGTGTCGGCCAACTCATAAAGGTAAGTACATAAGCGATGCGGTTCGAGACTCCGGGCTACGTCCACAACCACGCCGCCGTACTTCAGCAGGGCCAGGGCAAGCCGTCTTTCGGCCGATTCGGTCAAGGAGATCGTGGCATCGGCCACGTCGGCCGGCTCGACGCCCGCCTTGGCAAAGATCGAGCAGATGCGGGCATGCGCGTATTGTAAGTACGGCCCGGTATTGCCTTCGAACGTGATCATGCGATCCATGTCAAAGACGTAATCGCGGACAAGATCAGTGGAAAGGTCTGCATACTTGATCGCCCCGATCCCTACCGCGCGCCCGATTTGTGCTAATTCGTCGCCAGTCAGGCCGTGTGTTGGTGCTTTGGGGTCGGCGGCACGGCGGCGCACCTCGTCGGCGCCGCGCTGGCAGGCTTCGTCCAGCAATGACTTCAGCGTGACGTTCTCGCCGCTGCGCGTCTTGAGCGGTGTCTTGTCCGGCCCAAGCACCGAGCCGAACGGGATGTGATCGAGCTGAGCCGTGATCCCGTCCGGCGTCTCGTCCCAACCGATCAGCCGCGCAGCGTCGAACACGTCCCGGAAGTGATCGCGCTGCCGAGCATCGACGACGTAGATCACCCGGTCCGCGTTGAGCTCGTAGGTTCGAAACCTGATCGCGGCGAGATCTGTCGTGGCGTAAAGGTAGCCGCCATCGGATTTCTGAATCAGCAAGGGGCGCTTCCGGCCTTCAAATGCAACAACGATTGCGCCTCCATCCTCCTTGGCGAGGTTTGCCTTGCGAAACGCCTCCACCACGCCCGGAAGCTTGTCCCGGTAGGTCGACTCCCCACGGTTGTTCTCCCGGCCCAACTTGACGTTGAGAACGACCAGCGCTTCGTCCAGGGCCTTTAGGGTGCATTCGATCAGTCGCTTCCAATCCCCGACGAGCTCGTCGTCGCCCTGTTGCAGTTTGACGAGCGTTCTCTTGGCCGCCTCCATCACGCTCGGGTCAGCCTCGGCGTCGTGTTGCGCCGCGCGATAGGCGGTGTCGAGTTCATCAAGCGCAAGCGAATCAAGGTCGGTCCCCGCTTCGCGCAGGTGATGGAGCACCATCGCGATCGGTAATCCCCAATCGCCGAGGTGGTTCTCACGATGAACGGTTCGCCCGAGCCGCTCGAAGATACGCCCCAGCGCGTCGCCGATGATCGTCGATCGCAGATGACCCACGTGCATCTGCTTGGCGACGTTCACCGAGCACAAGTCGATGACGACGGCGTGCTGATCGGTGTCCGGGACGACGCCCAGCGCATCGTTGTCCATCGCCGTGAGCATCCGGACCAGCGCTGCGTCTTTGAGGCGGATGTTGATGAATCCGGGACCGGCGACCTCGGGCGGCTCGGCGATGTCCGCCAGGTCCGCCCTCGCCGCCTGGGCAACCTTCACCGCCAGCTTCCGCGGGTCCGTCTCGAGCTGCTTGGCCAGACCCATCGCGAAGTTGGCCTGATAGTCGCCGAACTTCGGGTTCTGGCTGGGACGGATGCCCGGATCGACGTCGCGATGCTCATCACCCAGCGCAGCGGCGATGGCGTTCCGGAACGCCTGTTCGAGAACCTCGACCGGACCGGCGATTTGGGTGCTGACTTCGCTCATACGGGCCCTTGGCGGAGAGTATATGCAACCGCTGTCTACATGTACTGTCCGTGGCCGGGATCGTAGGATAGACCGTTCAACATGCGACGTACGGCCAGTTTCATCCTGTTATGTCTACTGTTTGGCGCGCTATTGAGCGTGGCGGTCGCATGGTGGGCGACGCTGCGGGAATGGGAGAATGAGGAATTTTTTGGTATCGAGCAAAATGGTTGGACAGCCGCTATGGTGCAAAGTCCTGCCAGCACTGCGATCGTTACCGTTCAAATTGGTGACAATATTCCTGATGAACAATTTGGATATTCCCTAGAGCGCTTTTGGTTTCCGGATGCCTTTAGATATCTCACTAAGGCATCACCGCCGGCATGGTTTCCGCTTTCGATCGAGCCAGCGACTGAGAGCGCAATGACCAACGGTTTTGGTGCAGGTTGGCCGCTTACGTGCGTTATTTTCATTCAGGAGCTTGAGAGTGAATCCTATTTCCCGGAATGGGATTTAGTTACACATGGTGGGATAGTTGGCACGAATCCGTTTAGTAGTGCCGAGGACAACTCGCTGAACAATAATCGCCTTCCTCTCCGAGTAGTCCCGATGGGGTTCTTTGTCGACGCACTCATTTATAGTTTAGGAATTGCTTTCCCGGTCCTGGTCTTTCGTCTTACCCTCTACCTTCGAGCAAAGCACCATCAACGGCACAAGCGTTGTCCGCACTGCAAATACGATCTATCGCGATCCACAACAGTGTTATGTACTGAATGCGGTGCTGATCCAATGCATCTACCGCCGTTTATCTCACGCAGTACAATTGTTCTAACTGGCGTAGTAACCATCCTCTTCCTCATAGCGTTGATAGGTTTTGGTGTGGTCTTCAGCGCCAGATTGCCATACTCGCAGCTTCACTATGCAGCTTATCATGGTGATATTAGGGTTGTGCGTAACGAACTGGCAGCTGGTGAAGATATCGATGATGCGGCACCAACGAATAATTGGAGCGGTTTGGACTTCACTTATACGCCTCTCATGCTGGCATGTGCTGGCGGTGAAACTGAGGTTCTTCAGTATCTGATCGACGCTGGTGCTGGTCTGGAAGTGCGAAGTTCGTTCGGAACAACCGTGTTGCATATGGCAATCAACAGTGGATCAATCGATTGTGTATCTTTGCTCCTGGAAAACGGGGCAGACCCAAATGCGAAGGTTAGTGCGGACAAAGATGCGCTCTGGCTCATCGCAAACAGCCCGGATGCCGATCCGCGACTATTGGAGGTATTGCTTGAAGCAGGCTATCGACTTGAACCCGGCGGCGGCGATACAGACGAGGCCATTAGCATGGCAATTGCGAACGGAAACGAGAAGTTCATACACCGACTGCTGAAACTCGGTGCGGTGCCAGGTTATGGATCGCTCAGAGCCGCAGTGGGAAATGGAAGAGTTGATTGGTTGGAGTTGTTCGTTAGGAATGGGGCAGATCTCGGACTCGTTTCCATTGATGGTTGGCCGATCCTTCATGCCGTCAGTCCCGACGAGAAGCCTCGCGAGATTGTCGAATTCCTTATTCAGCACGGTCAACACATTGATTCCGCGGATGGACTGGGGGTAACGGGATTGATGGTTGCGGCGGCGTTGGAGAGCGCCGACCTCTGTCGGATCTTCCTCGACTTCGGAGCCGATCCGAATTTGCGGGATGACAGTGGAATGAACGCGCTCGATCACGCGATAGAATTCCGCCTTGGTAATATCGAGGGTCTTGTATCGGTGCTACTCGACGCTGGTGCTGAGGTCCGACTCGTTGACGAAAAAGGTGAACCAAGATTTGACGACCTTGACCCGGATCTTCTCAAGCTCCTCCAAGAAAACGCTGCTTCCAAGTCAAAAGAAAGACAACCGGGTCAATGAACCAAGATTCGGTTAATGCCTAACCAGCGCGCAACCATCCTTTTCCTCTGCACCGGCAACAGCGCTCGGAGCATCATGGCCGAGGCGATCGCCAATCATCTGTTTGGTGAGAGGCTCGAGGCCTGCTCGGGGGGGTCGCATCCCAAGGACGCACCGAATCCGTTGGCGATCCAAACACTCAAGCGTCACAACATTGAAACGGACGATCTGCGCTCAAAGAGCTGGAACGAGTTTGAGGGCAAGCAATTCGACTTGGTGATCACGTTATGCGATTCAGCCGTCCGCGAGTCGTGTCCGACACTTCCGGGGGCGGGGGCGCCGGGGATGAGCCATTGGGGGTTCCCCGATCCACCGGCGGCGGATGATCCTGAGGCGATGTTTGAAACCGTCTATCAAGGACTGGTTCAGGCCATCGGCCGGTTCGTTCAGGCCCCCGGTGAAATCGACCAACGCGCCGCGGAAGTTGCTGGTTTCGTGCGCCAGCGGTTTGGTGAGGACCTCCCCGTTTAGCCGCGACCCGATAGGGGAGCGCTCTTGGTGTCTACTGCCAACTCCAGCGCTCGCCTATGGCTCGCGGCTAAACTGGTGGGTCAATGTAAAGATTGCCCGCTATCATTCGCAGCTCACCATAAGGAACACGAAAGACCCATGGCCAGCCCGCTTTCCGAACCCACGACCGCCATTGAGAAAACCGATCGCGTCGGCGATCTGGACCATCGGCCGCGCGTCTTGCTGGGCAAGATGGGACTGGATGGTCACGACCGAGGCGTAAAACTCATCGCCCGCGCGCTTCGTGATAGCGGCGTCCATGTCATCTACTCCGGCCTGTGGCAGACGCCGCGCAGCCTGGCCATCGCCGCCCGCGATGAAG
>JADFGE010000145.1 GCA_022567855.1 Planctomycetota bacterium
TAGTGAGCCGGCGCCGAGGACGACGTCGTGGAACGCGCGGACGTCAAACCGCTCGCCGAGCGCTTCCTCCGCCTTCGTGCGCAGCTCCCGTATCTTCAGCTCGCCGATCTTGTACGCACACGCCTGGCCGGGCCAGCCGATATAGCGATCAACTTCGTTCTCGATGTTCAGTTCACTCAGTGCGGTGTTGTGAAGCATGAACTGTATTGCACGATCGCGCGACCAGCCGAAGGCGTGCAGCCCGGGATCAACGACCAATCGGCACGCGCGCCACATCTCATACAACAATCGGCCGAAGTCGTTGTAGGGATCTTCGTACATGCCCATCTCGATCCCGAGGCGCTCGGAATAGAGCGCCCAACCCTCGCCGAAGGCGATGAAGTACGCGTTCTTGCGAAACTCCGGCAATCCTTCAAGCTCGTGCGCCAGGGCAATCTGAAGGTGATGTCCGGGCACGGCTTCGTGCATCGCTAACGGAATCATTTCGTACTTGGGGCGTTGATCGAGCGCGTAGGTATTGGCCATGAAGAACCCGGCCTCGGCGTTGCGGATATCACCGTGCTGGTAGTACGCCGTGGTTTGGGTTGGCGCCATGAATTCGGGGATTTCCTTCACGCCGTAGGGAAGCCGGGGCAGCGTTGCGAAGAGCTTTGGCAGCCACCCGTCCACTTCCTTACAAATCGCGCGATACCCAGTGAGCAACGCTTCTTCGGACGTGTGATAGAAGCGCGAATCCGTGCGTAGATAGTGAATGAAGGCGTCGAACAGTTCGTCGTCGCCAAGCGAGCTCGCTTTCGCATTGCGTTCGAGAAAATCGCTGCGGCGAATGACATCCAACATCTCGCCGCGGATGCGCGCAACTTCGGAAAGTCCGATGTCGTGGATCTCCTGAGCGGTCAGATCGGTGGTAGTAAAGGTTCGCAGTTGATGGTTGTAGTAGTCAGCACCATCCGGCAGATCTGTTGCTGCGACCGTGTCCCGACAATTGGGAACGTATTGATCGGTGATGAAATCAGCGTACCGGCGAAGGGCGCGGCGCAGTGTCACCTTGGCGGCGTCGAATGATGCCCGCACCTCGGTTCGTTGAGATTCGCTTACATGAGCCGGGAAACGACTGAACGGCTCGTCGAGCGCATCAAGCGCTTCACCTTCGACAATTGCCTCAACTTGGGCCGGGACGCCGGCCAAGGTGATCTTGGCGGGCGTGCGGCCTTCGTCGAGCCCCAGCCGCATGAGGGTGATCGTGTTGTCAACGGCCTTGGGCATCTGCTCGAGCCGCTTGACGTAGTTGCGATAGTCCTGGGCAGTACTGAAACGAACCCGGTCCGCCATCTGCGGAATGTCTTGGTGGATCCCGGATCGGCTTCCAATGGGCATGAGGAAAGTGTGAAAGCGATGACCCTCGATGTCCCGCGTGAGCTGCAGCTCGAACAGGTCGTAGTTGAGCCGGTCGTCGCCGTTCAGCTCGTTGCGGTCGATGGTGTGAAGTTGATCGAGAAACGCCTTGGTCTGTTGATGTCGGTATTGGATCGCGTGCAGGCTGGTGTCGGCGATCCGATCGGCGTTGGAGTAGTCGCCGCGGGCCATGGCCTGAGCGGGGAACTGCTCCATTTGCCATTGAAAACGGTCCTCAAAGAGCAGGTGGAGCCGGCGGGCGGCGGCGGGCTGCTCGTCTTGGGCGAAGGCCCCGGCGGTCAACCAAAGGACAACGATAATCGAGCTGAGGATGTACGTGCGCATGCCTTAGCGTACCATGCAGATCGTTGTGTGTTGCAAACTGGGCTTGGACAGCGCACCATAGAAGGACTGGCGCCCGAATCTGAGGAGGACAGGCTATGGCGGGTTCGCAAACTGTTACACGACGTCGATTCATTCAGACCACGGCCGCGGCATCGGTCGTTTTGAGCAGCCCGGCCGCAAGCTGGGCCCGAGTGTTGGGGGCCAACGATCGCTTGAATATGGCGGTCATCGGCACCGGCGGCATGGGGACCGGCCACACCAGCCGACTGATTGAACGCCGAGAGCGCGCCAACCTGCTCGTAACGCGGGTGTGTGATGTCTATCGGCGTCGCCTGAACCGCGCCGTCGCGATCATCGAGGGCAGCGATGCCAGCGGCACCATGGAGTATCGCGACGTGCTGGACGATCGTGATGTCGATGCGGTGGTGATCGCCACGCCCGACCATTGGCACACGAAGATTGCGATCGAAGCGATGGAAGCCGGCAAGGACGTGTACTGCGAAAAGCCGTTGTCGTTGACGATCGAGCAGGCGATCGAGTGTCGTGACGCGGTCAAGCGGTACGGCCGAACATTGCAAGTGGGGCCGCAGGGAACGAGTGAAGATCGGTTCTGGAAAGCGCGCCGGGCGATCGAGGCCGGTCGCATCGGCGACGTAACGTGGAGTCAGGGAAGTTACTGCCGCAATTCGCGCGGCGGACAGTTCAATTGGCATATCGATCCTGACGCCGGGCCGAACAATCCATCCGACGCCGACGGCTACGTTTGGTGGGATCGCTGGCTGGGGCACGAATGGGGTCTGGCGGAGAATATCCCGTGGAACGCGGACCACTTTTTCCGGTTCCGTAAGTATTTCGCGTACAACGGCGGCGTGGCGACCGACTTGCTCTATCACCGACTGGCGCCGTTGCTACTGGCGATCAGCGGACCCAACGGCGAATACCCCCGCCGAGTCGTGGCCTCCGGCGGCAAATATTTCGAAAAAGACGGTCGCGATATCCCCGACACCTTCATGATGATGGTGGATTACCCATCTGAGCACACGATCGTGCTGATCAGCGTCATGACCAACGACGTTGGAATCCCATACATAATCCGCGGGCGATACGGCACCATGGAGTTTGGCGGCTCACTGACGATCCAAGAGCAAGCCACGTGGTGGCCGGAGTTTCGCAAAGTCAATGCGGGGGAGTTTGCCCACCGCATGGTTCGCAGCGACGATGGCAAGAAGGTCCCGGACCCCAAACCCGGCCAGGCGTCGTTCGAGATTCACACTTCGCCGCGGCGCGATCACATGGGCAACTTCCTCGATGCGGTCCGTGGCGACGCGCAACCGCACTGCAACGTCGATCTCGGTTGCTCGACAATGGTCGCCATCAAAATGGGCGTCGAAGCCTATCGGCAGAACAAGACGCTGCTGTGGGACGCCGAGCGTGAGGTCGTGATCGCAGGGTGACCGACTGCGGTTGACCGGTTGGGGCATAGACGCGGCAGCACGACCTGCCAGAGTCGAAATAAGATCGGAGGCCACTCATGGGCGTAGAATCTCGCGACTATGGGCCAGAATCAATGGGATGGCGAAGCATGAGAACGATGATCCTAATGGCATTGGTGCTACTCAGTTGTGCCAAGTTCGTCAGCGCCGATCTGGTGCAGATGAACGATGGTCGGCTATTCGAGGGGAAGATTCTTAGCGACGAACGGGAAACCCTTGTGATCGATGCGATGATAGGAGGGATAAGAGGCAAGATAACGCTCAAGCATGCGGAGATCGCGTGGTATGAAGAAATGCCGCTCCCTGAAGGATTCTTTGACCAGCAAAAAACGGAGACGCCGCGCCGCGAACGCGATCAACAGCCGCCCATTCAAGCGCGGGAGCAACATCTAGACGAGGAGGTCGAAGAATCGATCTACTTCATTGAAATTCCGATCGTTGGGAAGTTCAATCTTCCTGGGGGAAGAGACGAACCTTGGATTCTCCCTTCAGGCATTGAACGAACCCTGGCCTATGCAGCCGATCACGGTATCAAGCATGTTGTTCTCCGAATCGACAGTCCTGGAGGTCGAGTGGATGCCGCGCAAGAGATCGTGGCATTGATGGAAAAATACAGCGATCGACTGCAATATCACGCCGTCATCGAGCGCGCTATCAGCGCCGCGATTTGGGTGGTCTTCGCGTCGGATACGATCTACATGAAGCCAGATTCCGTGATCGGAGGCGCGGTTCCCTACACTGTAGATAAGGCTGCCAATATCAGCGTCGAAGAGAAAATGAACTCGATTCTCGCTGCCGAACTTGCCGCACATGGCGGCGCGCGAATTACTATGGCGAGCTACTGATCCGCTACAACCAAACCATTCCCATCACTGGTCCCATCACTGGCGATCGGCGCGGCTCTAGTCGTTTGGGACGAGCGATGGTGGATATCTATGCACAAGACCCGGAAGCATTCGTCTACGCATACGACGCACGAACGGGCCAACTGACAGAAACAGCAAGGAAAGAGTGGTTGAGACGAGTGAAGAAGGCCCGCAAAGCATGGCGAGAGCTCCGAAGAGCGAGAATCTGGTTCATCCGTCAGTTACGCAAGAGAAGGCCAAACGTGCTGATCGATGACCCGTCCGGCCAATACCCCCCAGCCTGGGTTGAAGAGATTTGGGCAAGACGAGGCCTGGAGCGCAGACGCTAACGCCCGTGATCGAACAGAAGTACGGATTTGTTTGGATTCGCGGCGCGAAGAGTACTTGTGTCATTTCGTAAAGGAAACAATTATTGCTATTATAGAAAGGATCAGAGAGAGAATAGAGACGAAAACGTATGCCTTGTTGCGATTCAAAGACCAGTAGTCTTGGCGCTCCTTGTCCTCAAAATCCGTAGGTAGACCAAGTTTTCGATCGAGTTTTTTCGCGAACAAGGCATCTTCTTCTGCGCTGTCCAACCATGTCACTATCTGCTCTTTCTGAGCCAGGGTAAGCGGAACTACCACTCGCTCTGCGCTCGTCCGTGCATAATCTTGTGGTTGTGAGTACTCGCTCGACAGCAAGAAACCATCGAGCTGATCCCATTCGTCTGTCCATTTGACAATACGTCCCTCTCTCCGCTGCCTCTTGGTCCTGAACATGATGTCTTCCTTAGGCGTTACGGCGATCGCCGCATGAGCCCGGATGAGGCGACTGCTCTTTGGCACAGTCTATCATCTAGCGTCGAGGGTCGTCACGGCAGCGCTCGGTTGGCGTCTGTTGTCAACTACCTTTGCTGCTTGGCATGAACGCCCGCCGGAGCCGGTGTCTCAGTACTGGCCCGCGAGCGAGGCCCATTGCTTTAGATCTTGGGATGCGGCCCGCCCCGTCTCATCGGCGAGGCTGAGGTCAACACGCGAATCAGGTCAGGCGGCGCGGGGTGAGGTAAGACCGATAGGTACGGCTTTGGGGAAGGTGTGCGGCCTGGTCCGGGCACAGGGCAGAGGTTGCGACCTTATCGGATTCACCGAAACACTGGATCGGCGCGGTACGCCAGGGAGTCCCCAAGAAGGCTTGCGCACGTGACGATATAAGCATGTCAACTAGTTCACAGGCATCTTGGCCGTCCCTTTTTTGGGTGCATCGAACGGACCCCCCTTGCGTAACTCGGGTGTTCGCTCGTTGCAGGGGGCGAGCGAACGGGCCCGGCCAATACTCGACTCATGCGAATTCAACACCATGTGTCACTGCTGCAGTTCGTGGCGATCGTCGGCGCGATCGCGCTGGCGGCGATGGTCGGGTTACTCATGTCGCTCATCGAGTCGTCCACTCAAAATCTCATGGCTACGACCGCGCAGCATGACCGCCTCGTTGATCTTCAGACCGAGGCGACCGATCTGAACAACGTGATCGCAACGCTCGACACCGAGTCAGCGGCAAAAGCGATGTTGACGGTTGACCGATCGATCCAACGCTGGTTGGTGGATCTCATCGAGATGCGCCGGGCGTCCGACCACATCAGCGCGACGACCTTTGACAACGCCACGCAGCCGCTGCAGCGGATGATCCAAATCTTCCCGGACATCACCGGCGGTCGGAAGTTCGGGCCAGAATTCGCGGATGCGCTTGCCCAGCTCCAAACCGACTCGACACGGTACGCGCGCAACGTCGACAAACTTCAAGAGATCGCCGCGTCCGCCGTCAAAGCGACCGCCACGTCACTCACCCGACGTCGACGGATCGGCATGATGGCGATCGGCGTGCTGTGCCTGTTGTATCTGGCCATGATCGAGCACACGCGGTATTGGACGACGCGACGACTGGTTCGTCCGGTCGAGCAGCTCGCCGACGCCGCCATTCAAGCCATGCGCGGAGAGGAATCGCTGCCGCAGTTGGAAGAATGCGGTACGCAAGAGCTCAACGCGTTGGCCCGGATGCTTTCGTCGTTTGTGGAGACGCTCAAGCAGAAGGTCCATGAGCGGACAGCCGAGCTGGAGCGCCAAAAGGTGACCCTGGAGCGTGAAGTCGCCGTTCGACGCCGCGCAGAAGAGCAGTTGCGACACGCGGCGTTTCATGATCGTCTCACAAGCCTGTGCAACCGCGACCTGCTGATGGACCGTTTGGATCGCTGCGTCACCCGCGCGCGGCGAAATGCCGATTACAAGTTCGCGGTGCTCTTCCTCGACGTCGATCGATTCAAAGAGGTCAACGACAGTTTAGGGCACACGGTCGGCGACGAGCTCTTGGTGGGGATTGCCAAGCGCATCCAGACCTGCCTCCGCGACACGGACACGCTCTCCCGGGTCGAGAGCAACACGATCTCCCGCATCGGCGGGGACGAGTTCGTGATCCTGCTGGACGGCATCAAGGCGCGCTCTGATGCCAGCCTCGTCGCCGAACGCCTGCAAAGCGAGCTGGCCGCACCGTTCAAACTCAGCGGCCACGAGGTATTCTCCAGCGCCAGCATCGGGATCGCGTTCAACGAGCTCGAGTACGACACACCCGACCACCTGCTCCGCGACGCCGACGCCGCAATGTATCACGCCAAGGCCTCCGGGAAAGCGCGGCACGAGGTGTTCAACAAGCGAATGCACGACCAAGCCATGGCCCGACTGCAACTCGACGTCGATCTGCGCCGCGCCGTCGAGAACGAAGAACTCATCGTCCGGTATCAGCCGATCATCAACCTCCGCACCGGACGCATCGGCGGGTTCGAGGCGCTGGTGCGGTGGAATCACCCGCAACGGGGGTTGGTCTCGCCGTTGGAGTTCATCAGTCACGCGGAAGAAACCGGACTCGTCGTTCAGCTCGGAAAGCGGGTTCTGGAGCTGGCGTGCAACCAAATCCGCGCCTGGCAGGACGAGTTCGGACTTGAAGCTTCTCTGGCCGTCAGCGTCAACGTCTCCAAGCGCCAGGTCGCGGAACCGGGCCTGGTCCAGACCGTGAAGGAAATCCTCCAGAACACCGGGGTCGACGGGCGGTACCTCAAGCTGGAGATCACCGAAACCGTCATCATGGCCAACCCCGATTCCATCACC
>JADFGE010000146.1 GCA_022567855.1 Planctomycetota bacterium
GGCGAAGTGGACGGGGAGCGAGTCGTGCGATGGCTTGACACGGAGGGCCGGCGTAAGGGATGGTCACCGCGCACCTATAACGCCTTCCTCAAGGCGGCAAAGGCCGTGACCCGCTGGGCGGAGGCGAAAGACTACATCGCGCGGGATCCGCTTCGATCATTGCGGCTGGCGGAGGATCCAGCCAACGTAAAGGTCCGGCGGGCCCTGACGGTGCAGGAGTTCCGGCGGCTGAGCGATTGGCGACGGTTCGATGATCTGCTGTTCTGCGTGTTCACCGGTCTGCGGTGGACCGAGGCGACCGGGATCCGGTTCATGGACCTGGACTTCCAGCGTCGGATCATCACCGTGCCGAAGGGGGTCGGCAAGCGGGACCGGAACGTGACCAGCCTGATCCCGATGGCCTCGATCCTCGTGGATTCACTCCGGGGGCGGGCCGCGATCGGCCAGGCGACGGTGATCCGTGACACCCCCGGGCATCGGACGTGGCGCCGGAACATCGAAGCCTGCGGCATCACCTTCGAGACCGATCGTGGGCTGTGTGTGGCGTCGTCACTCCGTCCGACGTTCTGCCAGTGGCTGGCCGAGGCCGGCGTCGACAACGACACCAGGATGCGTCTGCGGCGTGACAAGGGGATGCTGGTGGAGTTCGTGTACACCGACCGCGATCGACTACTCGAGCCGATGCGTGAGAGCCTTGAGCGGACCGTGCGCTGGTATCGGCGCCAGGTGGAAAGAGTACAAGTGACGGCGTGATGTAAGCGCGCAGCGCATGCGCAGCGCCAGTGAGGCCAGGATAGGCCAGGAACGGCCAGGTAGACGGATATGTCACGGACGACAGACGACATAACGAGAACGCCCCAAGTCTTGCAGTTGCAGGAACTTGAGGCATCACCAAGCCAATCGGGCTGGGCGGATTCGAACCGCCGACCTTCTGACCCCCAGTCAGACGCGCTAACCAAGCTGCGCTACAGCCCGTGAGAAAAGCAGCTTTCAGCTCTCAGCCTTCAGCTCTCTCTGACTGCTGATAGCTGACGGCTGACCGCTACTAAAAAGCGGACAGGGTGGGATTCGAACCCACGGTACGCGTAACGCGCACACGGCATTTCCAGTGCCGCTCCTTCAGCCGCTCGGACACCTGTCCCCAACAATGCTCTAGTGTATCGGCATGGGCCGGCCGAACAAGCCACCGCGACCCGTCGTCACCGGCATCCTGGTGGTTGACAAGCCGTTGGGGATAAGCTCGATGACGGCGGTCAACGTGGTTCGCGCCAGAGCCGGCGGAACGAGAACCGGCCACGCGGGCACGCTCGATCCGCTTGCCACCGGCGTCCTCGTCCTGGCGTTGGGCAAGGCGACCAAAAAGATCAGTCACTTTATGGCCACCGACAAGCGCTACGCCACCGTCATCGATCTGACCGCCTTTACCACGACGGACGACATGGAGGGCGAGCGGATCGAAGTGGACGTCGCGCAGCCACCGTCCGAATCAGACGTGCAAGCGGTGCTGGAGAAGTTCACCGGCCGAATCATGCAACGGCCCCCACAACGCAGCGCAATCAAGATCGGCGGGCGGCGGGCGTACGCGCTTTCTCGACGAGGCGAAACGGTCGAGATACCCGCCCGGCCCGTTGATGTGTATCGCCTTGAGATCCGCCGTTACAATTGGCCTGAACTGGAACTGTACGTGCACTGCGGCAAGGGGACGTACATTCGAAGCCTGGCTCGTGATATCGGGGAGGCGTTGGGAACGGGCGGTCATTGTGAAAGCCTGCGCCGCCTTGCCGTGGGGCCGTTTGTTGAAGATGCTGCGGCTGCATTGGAGCAAGTGCCCGATCTGCTGACTGAGCAGGATCTCATTCCCATCGACGCTGCGCTTCAGTTGATCGACGACCACACGCGGCGGTTCGGTCAGGCAGACTCGGGCTGAGTTTGATCGTCGGTCTGTTGAGCCGCGATGGCGCGTCGTTGGCGATCCCTGCGATTGAGGTGCAGCATAAGCATGCCCATGCCGGCCAGGAGCATGAGGTCGGCCAGATTGAACACCCAGGGAAAGACTTCATTGGATTCCCCCGGCCAGCGCCAGCCGAACGGCAGCGCCCAGCCGGGGAACAGATGCAGGAAGTCGCGCACGACGCCGAATTGCACGCGGTCGTAGAGGTTGCCGATTCCCCCCGCCAGGATCAGCCCCAGGCCGAGATGGGCCATGTGGGATTTGTTGGTTGTCCATCGCGCGAAGACCACGACCGCCGCCATCAGAGCGGCAACCGTGAACACAATGAAGAAGATTCGCTGATCGGCGCCGATGCCGAAGACGGCGCCGCGGTTCTCAACGAGGTGCAACTCCAGAACACGCGGAACGACAGTGAAGGCTTCGTGGTGGGGAATTCGCCAATACGGGTCGTGCAGGAGCTGTTCGCGGTCCAGAATCACCGGCTCATTCGCGAGCGTCTCAAAGCTCCATCGTTTGAGCCCAAGGTCCACAAAGAGTCCGATCGCCAGGACGGTGAGCAGGACAAGCCACGCCCGAGCCGAGCGAGACGCGCGGACGACCGTCTCCGGTACGGCGGCGCTCCCGGGCTCAGATCGGTCGGACATCAGGAGCCCCAGCCGGCCTCGACTTCGCGCGCGGCTTCTATGGTGTACTTCGCCCACGGCTTGGCGGCGAGGCGGGCTTTGGGAATCGCCTTGCCGGTCATCTGGCATACGCCGTATGTGCGGTCGTCGATCCGACGCAACGCCTCATCAATCTCGCGCAGGCGCGCCCGTTCAGTCTCGGCCAAACCGAGCATGAAATCCTGGTCATAGGTATCGGAGCCGACATCCGCCATGTGGATCGGCACGTTGGAAAGGTTCCCGCCGTCGGACCGCAGCGCCTTCGCCTCCATTGCGCTGAGATCACCGACCAGCTCGGCTCGCTTGATCAGCAGCAAGGATCGGTACTCATTGAGCGTCTTGGGGGACAGCCTTGACTTGATCGGCTTGCTCGGCTTTGGTTCAGGCTCCATGGGAACGCTGCTCGCGGCTTCGGTGCGCGGCTTCTTCGTTGGCGCAGCCGTCTTTCGTGTGGTGATCATGCGTACCCGCCGTCCGTTGATGAACACATATCCCTGCGCATCAGCCGACGCAGCGCTGGCGGCTTCGGCGACGGAGCTGGACCCCAGCCGGACTTTCCCGCCGCGTGCGGAACGGCGCTTGGGGGAGGACGAAGCTTTCGATGAGAACGACTTCTTGGACGGGGCCGATGGGGAGGGCCGGTTCGGGGCGTTGGCGGCCGCGCTCTTGGTCGAGCGCGCAGTTGACGCCTTCGTCGCGGGCTTCTTCTTGGGGGTTGCCTCGGCCGCGGCGGTCTTCTTGGGGGATTGGGCCACGGACGCGCCCGGGGCGGGCCGCTTCTTGGCGGTCTTGGTTGTCGTGGTTCGCTTCTGGGCGGCGCGCTGACTTGTGGCGCGGCGGGCGGTGGGGCGGGATTTCTTCTTGGTTACCTTCTTTTTGGCCACGCCAAGGGCACCTCACGCTGCCGCGACACGCAAAACCTTCCGATCCAAAGCTGTGCGGTCTGGGGTGATCGAGAACTCTGCTATCGTAGGAACAGCTATTGCCTTGGTCAACGCGACGGCGGCGTGCCCGCCAACGCCACTTCGCCGATCTTCCGAAACTTCTCATAGCGCCGCTGCACCAACGTCTCGGGCTTGAACCGTTTCAGTTCACGTATTCGATCAACGATCCACATTTGCAACTGCTTGGCCGCGGCTTGTGGATCGCGGTGCGCTCCGGTCGGCGGCTCGGGGATGACATCATCAATCAAGCCGTTGGAAAGATTGTCCAGGGACGTCAGCGCCAACGCCGACGCGGCGGCGGTGTTCGTTTCCTCGTTGGATTCCTTCCACAGGATTGCCGCACAGCCTTCGGGACTGATGACTGAGTACCAGGCAAATCTCAACATCGCCACCCGATCCCCTACGCCGATGCCCAGCGCTCCTCCGGACCCGCCCTCGCCGATCACGACACAGACGATCGGCGTTCGGAGTCGGCTCATCTCCCGAAGATTAACGGCAATGGCCTCGGCTTGGCCGCGCTCTTCGGCTTTCAAGCCGGGGTACGCCCCCGGGGTGTCGATGAGCGTCAAGATCGGCAAGCCGAATTTCTCCGCCAGCTTCATCTTTTGAAGCGCCTTGCGGTATCCCTCCGGATGCGCGCAGCCGAAGTGGCACGCAATTTTTTCCTGTGTCGTTCGGCCTTTTTGGTGCCCGATGATCATGATCTTGTGCGGGCCGATCCGGCCGAAGCCCGTGATGATCGCCGGGTCGTCGCCGAAGCATCGATCGCCGTGCAGCTCGCAGAAATCGTGGCACATCATCTGGATGTAGTCCGATGTTTGCGGCCGCTGTGGATGCCTCGCCACCAGCACGACGTCCCACGGCGTCAGATGCTGGTACAGCTTCTCAAGCAGGCGCTCGCGATTGGCCTCGAGGCCGGCCAACTCGTCGGCGTACACTGCGGAGTTGGCTCGATCCTTCAGCACCTGGATCTGCTTGTCCAACTCAATGACCGGCTGCTCGAACGCAAGCGTGTATGTGCTGCCGTATCGACTTGTCTTGGCCATCGACTCGCGACTCCAGTTCCAAGCGGCCCGGCCCCAACCGGCCGTCAGTGTAGGCACCGAGGCGCCGGCGGGATAGTCGCCCGAACCTCCGCCGACGTCTTGGCTCTCGATTCAGTTTGCAACCACGCTCGCTCGGACTGATCGTGGTATCTTCTCGTCTTGCCATGACTCATCGACTCGGCATCATCGGCGGGGGCAACATGGGACAGGCGATCGTTCGTGGATCGATCGCGGCCGGCATCATGAAGTCCGGCGACGTGCTCGTGGCCGAGATCGATCCCATGCGTCGCCAGGAACTGGCATGTCTCGGCTGCACGACCACGGAAGATCCGGCCTCGGCTGTTGGTTGCGAACAGATCATGCTTGCGATCAAGCCGCAGGTATTTACCAACATCGCAACCGTGATCGGACCGTTACCTGAGCCGAAGGTCGTGATTTCGATCATGGCGGGATTGAGCAGTCGTGTCATTCGCGCGGCGCTTGGTGAGCATGCCCGAATCGTGCGCGTGATGCCCAATACGCCGTGCCGCATTGGCGCGGGCATGACGGCGATCGCGTTGGGACAGGGCGCCAACGCAGGTGATGAAGCGTTGGCCGTTGCGATCTTTGACTCGCTTGGACGAACGACCATCGTGGACGAGTCATTGATGCACGCGGTCACGGCCGTGAGCGGATCGGGTCCTGCGTATGTTTTTCTTCTGGCCGAGGCGATGCAACAGGCCGCCGTCGATCTGGGGATGGATCAGGCGACCGCGCAGTTGCTTGTGAATCAGACGATCTGCGGCGCGGGGAAACTACTCGTTGAGGCGGACGAGGACGCGGCTGAATTACGCCGAGTTGTAACAAGTCCCGGCGGAACAACACAAGCGGCGATGGAAGTGATACTTCGGCGCGATCTGCCGGCGATCGTCCGTGAGGCGATCAAGGCCGCCCACGATCGCAGCGCGGAGTTGGATCAGTAATCTCGGCGGACGAAGATGATACACGCAAGCCCAAGAACTACCCCCTCGAATATAAACGACGTGCCGAGCACCCATAGTGCGGAACGATCTCGGTAGACCTCCTGTGCGCGCCGTATCACAAGATCGCTCCGTACTCCTGCCGCCCACATCTTGGGGGTTATGAACGGAAGCCGCGCGTCGGGCTCATCACCGGTCTCGGGCAAATCCGCAATCTCGATCAGCCAACGTTCCATGAGGCCGATCGTCTCACTCGTCTTAGGCAGTGAGGTTTTCATCCCGACGACCAGACCGTGCCAGCGACGCCATAGATCGCGTGACGCAATCGCTTCTTCGAGTTCTGATTCAACGAGAATGAGCCGGCTGGAGGCGCTTTCGGCCTCCGCGGTACGAAGCTTGTCTACTCGTTCCTCCAGCTTCTGGACATAGATCTCATTCGCCACGCGCGGCATCGCCAGAATCTCGTCGGCGGAATTGGCCGCAAAAAGCAGCAACCAAAAGAGTACCGTGACCAGCAGTGACGTGATGGCGGAGCGCGTAATGGTGCCGACAAGTGCGCAGACGCTGAACAGATAACTGAAGAACGCCACGACCAGCGGAACTGCGATGAACAGCCCGAATTCCCAAGCGCCGGTCCGAAATCCGATGATCAGGAACGCCGCGGCCGAGAAGACCGTAACTTGTATCGCTACAAACAACAAGCCACCGGCGTACTTCGTAAGGTACGCGCGCAAGCGCCCAATGGGCTTGGAGAGGATCAAATCGATCGAGCCGGCGCTGAGAAAATCCGGAATGATGCTCGCCGTCGAGATGAGCGCGAGAATAGCCGCGGCCCACGTTAGCCAAAGTCCCAATCCTATCGTAAGGAATGTCCCTTTGAGCAGCGTATCGAGTTGCATCTCCGGAGGAACCGGGAACGGCGTATCCCAGAACATCAGTTTGAGATGACGACTGTCAAAAGGCGATGTGGCATCGGGGTCTTCGCTGATACCCACGGCGAAAAGCACGCTCAAAACGAAGGCGGACAAAAGCAGCGTGACCCAGAACATCTTGCGGTCGTTCAACTGGCGATACGCGTCGACAAACAATGCGAGCGTTTGCCTCATCTGGAACGCTCCGTGGTTGTGGAACTGCGATCTGCCAGAAATGCACCTGCGGCTCGAACCTTACCCGTCTGCGGATCGGTTACCGCCCGCATGAACAGGTCCTCTAAACTTTCCCGCACGGGTTTGATCGAGCAGATGGTTCGGCCGTCGGCGCGCAGACGATCGATAACGGGTTGCACGACAACTGGATCGGCGCTGCCCAACACCAACAGCGTGCGGTTCTGCGCCGTCGAGTCCGTACGGAGCTTGTCAACCTCGCTGGTCCATGGCGGCGCGGCGCCTTGGATCACGATCTCGTACCGCTGACTCTCAGCCGTCAGATCATCGATCGTCCCTTGCGTGGCGACCTTGCCCTGCACAAGAATCGCCACACGATCGCAAACCATCTCCAGCTCGCTGAGCAGATGACTGTTGACGAAGATCGTCTTACCTTGCGATTTCAGGTGCATGAGCACATCGCGAATTTCACGGCGGCCAACGGGATCAACACCATCGGTCGGTTCGTCAAGCACGATCAAGTCCGGCTCGTTCATCAACGCTTGAGCTAATCCAACGCGTTGCATC
>JADFGE010000147.1 GCA_022567855.1 Planctomycetota bacterium
GCATGGTGGCCCAGTTGCACCTGGCTCTGGTCATGGCCATCGATGTCACCCTGCTGGTGTTGGACGAACCGACCCTGGGACTGGATATCATCTACCGCAAACAGTTCTACACCAACCTGCTCAACGACTATTTCGACGAGCAGCGTACCATCCTGATCACCACCCACCAGGTAGAGGAAATAGAGCACATTCTGACTGACTTGATTTTCATACAGGACGGGAAAATCGTGCTGGACTCGACCATGGACGAAGTCCGGGAGCGTTATGTCGAGTTGATGGTTGTGCCGGACAAGGCCGGGCAGGCACGCAGCCTCAGCCCTCTTTACGAGCGCAAATTATTCGGTCGGCATATTTTCCTTTATGACGGTGCCGACACGGAGCAGTTGGCACTACTTGGGGAACTCCACACGCCCAGCGTCGCCGACCTGTTCGTGGCCACAATGAAAGGCGCCACAACCAAAGGAGGTGAAGCGTGAATCGCATGATCGCCCTCCTGCGTCGAGAGTTCTGGGAAAATAAGGGTGCATTCCGCACCACGCCCATCGTGATCGGCGGGATTTATATCGTCTTTCTTTTGATGTCGATCTTTACCACTGCGCATTTCGACAGCGAGTTGTACACCTTCAGGGAAGCGGTCCGGGTGCTGGCCAACCAGTCAGCGGAATTCCGGGGCATGGTCATGTATCAGGGTATGCTGGGCAGCTCGGTATTTTTTACCGCCGTGATGGGGTTCGTGATTTTCTTTTACTTGCTGGGCTCGCTTTATGACGACCGCAAGGACCGCAGCATCTTGTTCTGGAAATCCCTGCCCGTTTCCGACACACTGACCTTGGCGTCCAAACTGATTACCGCCATGGTGGTCATTCCCACGTTCTTCGTGCTGATCCTGGTCATCACGCACATCATCATGGCGATCATCGGGTCTGCGATGATCCTCAGCGTGGACGGCAATCCCTGGACCCTGTTCCTGGGTGTAACAAACCCGCTCAAGGCGTGGGCGATGATTGCGGCTTCCTGGTTTGCACACTCCATCTGGGCGCTGCCGATGTATGGCTGGCTGATGTTGGTTTCGGCTTTCGCACCCCGGGTGCCGCTGTTGTTCGCAACGCTGCCACTGCTGGTTTTTGCCGTGCTGCAAACCTGGATTGAGTTTCTGCGCACTTTTACGCTCAAGAGCAATATCGTCGGCGTTGTGGGCGAGTGGATGGTCAACAGCCCCGCCATCCTGACCGCCCAGGTCATCGCGGAGTCGCAGCTTGGAGACGAGGGTAGGGTCATGTTGCGTATCAATCCGCAAAACGCCGGACCCTCACCCCGCATCCGTTACGCGGAGGACGCACCCGTCACCGAAGATAGCACGCTGCTCAAGGACCAGTCCTTTCGAGTGCGCACTGAAGCCGAGCGTGTCCGCCAATAGGGTAGAAAAGGTGTCCGGAGGAATTGTTCGATTAGCTAGTTCCCGACCCTAAACCAGCCACACGCGCGATCCTCTCGATCAATCCTTCCGCTGCATCTTGTGTCTCCGCTTCCGCAATCAGGCGCACGATCGGCTCGGTGTTACTTGGGCGCAAATGAACCCAACCTTCGGTGAAATCCACGCGCACGCCGTCGGAAGTGTTGATCTTCTCATCAGCGAACGCTTCAGTCACTTTCTCGATCATCGACCCGACCGCGTCGCGCCCGCCCACGGCTGACAGATCGAACTTCCGCTTGATCATTTCATAGTGCGGTAACTCGGAGACGATATCGCTAAGGGATCGTTTCTCAGCAGCCAACAAACTCAACACCAACATCATGGCCGACAGACTGTCGCGCACGAAACAGACCGGCGGGAAGATCACGCCGCCGTTGCCCTCGCCGCCGATCACGGCGTCCACGGAGCGCATCGCCGCCACCACATTTGCTTCACCCACTGCGCTACGAACAACGCTTGCTCCCGGATACTTCGCAGCGACGTCATCGATCATCCTGCTCGTGGAGAGATTGGTGGCAATCACACCACCGCCCTGCAGTTCAAGTACGCGCTTGGCCGCGAGCACGAGCGTGTATTCCTCGCCGATGTATGTGCCGTGCTCATCGACGATGGCGAGACGATCGGCATCGGGGTCCTGCGCGAAGCCGCAAGCGGCCTGGGCCGTTGCCGTCGTTTTCGCGAGTTCGACGAGATTCTCCTTCAACGGCTCCGGGGCGTGGGCGAAGAGTCCCGTCGGCTCGCCGTTGAGGTGAACGACGTTGCACCCGAGCTGTTCCAGCAACATCCGCCCCGCCACACACCCAGCCCCGTTGACGGAATCCAGAACGATCTTGAAGTTCGCCGCGCGAATCGGCTCGGGGTCGATATTCGCCAGAACGAGGCCGACATGCGTGTCATCGCCCGACTCATCACGTTTGACGGGCTCATCGATTACAGACTCGGCTGGACGAAAATCCTGCTGCTCGAATCGACGAATGATCTGGTTGATCTCATTCGGCGGAGGTGCAGCGCCATCGGCGTCGAGGAACTTCAGACCGTTCCACTGCACCGGGTTATGTGATGCGGTGATAATCATTCCCCCCGATGCGCGGTGGGCTGCAATCATCACACTTACCGTCGGCGTGCCGACCACGCCGAGGTCGATCACCCGGCCGCCGACCGAGGCCAGACCCGCCGCGACCGAAGTCGCCAACATCTGCCCGGATGGGCGACTATCACGTCCCACACAGATCGTAGGATGCGCCTCACCTGTGCGCTGCCCGACAAACGAGCCGAACGCGGCCGCCAAGTCCACCGCGACACTGGGCGTCATCGACCGGCCCACGATCCCGCGGGCGCCCGAGACCGAGAGCATCAACGGTGAATCGTCGAGCGATCTGTTCATTGGCCCTAAGGATAGCCGGTTTGGCGGGCGAGTCTGTCCGGGCCCAGCCCGCGCGTATCCTCCAACGAACGCTCGTCCGTCAACGAGCGCCGGCTTCTCTATACTGCGAGAAGTCATGTACGAGTTGAGCGTAGAGCGAAACTTCGACGCGGCGCATGCGATCACCATGGCCGGTGAGCGCGAGGCCTCGCACCGCCACAACTGGCAGGTAAAGGTGATCGTGGCCGGCCAGCAGCTCGACACCGACGGACTGCTCTGCGATTTTCATCGGCTGGAGAGCGCGCTTGCTGACGTACTGGCGCCTTTTGATGGCGGCGATCTCAACGCGATCGCGCCCTTTGATCAGCTCAACCCGACCGCAGAGCACGTGGCGCGGTACATCGCACAGCGAATGAGTGAGAGCCTGCCTCAGGGCGTCGCGGTCAAGTGCGTCAGTGTGACCGAAGCGCCGGGCTGCTGCGCAACGTACCTAGAAAAGTAACCCTCACCGTGCCTTTGTGGAGTAGGCGCGGCAAGGGTTACCAAGTTCGCGGCGGTCTCGGGTCGTTATTCGTAGGCGATCATTCTCGGCATGGCGGAAGCAACCAGCCGGATTACCAGTTGATTGTCGCCGTCGAGATCGACGCTCATGTTGTCATCGGGCACGATTGTCATATCGATCGTCGCGCGATGGAGCTTGTACCCGAGCTCGTACTCGAGGGTAAAGTTGCAGCTCGTGACGCCTTCCAGGAGCGGATAGGGGGTTTCCACGCCGTTCTCGTCCGTGAGCACGACGTACAACGTGTCGTCTACGTCGACCCAGTCCAGGGTTACGAGCTGCCCATTGTCCGTGAAGAACTCGATATAGTTGCTGTCGACGATCGAGTCCAATGGCGATAGGGGGAGCGGCCCGAAGTCCTGGCCCGTGCGGAGCAAGGCCAGCATGCGGTGCATGACCAGACGACTAATGGTGTGCGTCGAGGCAACCTCGGTGGTCGATTGGTAGGCCATGAACGATGCACGGAGGGCCATCATGGTTGCGCTGAGCAGCGCGGCCGTGATCGCCAAGGCGATCAACAGCTCGATGAGGTTGAAACCCCGTCGGTGGCCGCGGCGCAGACGGCGGGATCGATCGGATGCGGTGACGTACTGGTTCACAGTGAACCTCCTTCCACATAGGTCAGCGGCTCGGAGTTGATCTGTATCGGCCAGGGAATCCCGTCGGGAAGCATGGCGTTCGGATCGTACCGAAGCGTGATTTCGCCGAATCCGTTGAAGGTGGCGTCGTCGGGGTCAACGCCCTCGCCGTCGCCGTCCGACGGGCCGAAGTATCCGATGGTGGTGTTGAACGCATCGGGCAGACCGCCGTAGAACAGCGGGCCGGCGCCGGCGATCGGGCGGAAGGTCATCAGCAGGGTGCCGAACACGTCGGCCGTGCCGCGCACGTCGAGAATGCCGGCGACGATGGTACCTTTGAGCTTGACCTTGGTCGCGAGTTCGTTGGTGAAGTTACCAACGTCGACCGACCAACCGATCATCAGCAACGAGCTCTTGCTCAGTTCCTCGATGTCGGCCGCGTCCATACCCTCGAGCGTGTTCTGCCAGCCAGGGGCGTTCGGATGGCCGTCGGCGATCTCCTTAAGCAGATCGGGATCTTCCGGATCGATATAGAACCTCGTCTCGCCCGTAATCTGGACCTTGTTGCGCCAGTGGGTGTATTCGTCGGGTCTGATTCCGGCGATCGAACCGAGGAATGTGCAGTTGTTGAAACGGATGTTGTTGGACAACAAGCGCGTGTCGGGAACCGGGGTGCCGTCGGTCAGCTCGGCTTCGAGGCCCGCGAATTTTGGTTCATAGACATAGTTCCCGGAGCCCGGCGGGTCTTCCACCCGCTGCAGCGCTCCGGCGTAGTTCCAGTTGATGTGCGCGCAGTCCGGTTCGGTCTCGATGTACGTCACGCCGACGAACGTGCAGTTCTCGAACAGCCCGTTGTTGCCGATGAGGATCCGCACGTCGGTGAACGTCATGTTCTCATAGACCGGGCGTTGGTAATAGTCGTACGGAGCGCCGCCGGCTGCGCCAGCGCCGTAGGGCACGTCCTCCCACGGCGCGGCGCCGGCTGGGGTATAGGTGCCTCCGGCGACAATGCCGGCCTGGACCTGACCGCCGTTTTCATCGCCGAACACGCCGGTCGCCTCTGTGTCGAACCACGTCTGCGTGTTTGAGAACATGTCGGTGGTGATTTCGCGTAGCTCGTCGTCGCTCACCTCGAAGCTGATCGGCGCTTCGTCAAGCTCCACACGGCCCGCACCTTGGACGACCGTCTGGTAGCTGGCGCCGTTGGCCGTATCCCAGTCGGTCTGCGCGACGGCGAACATCAAGCGGCCGTGTACCTTCGCGTAGCGGTCCTTGCCGTCTAGGATTCCGTCCTTGTAGCCCAGCATCCCGTCGCTGGCAGTCTGTTCGCCATCGCCGTCCCGATCGGGGTAGGCCTCGTCGATCAGGCGAGCCAACTGGTTGTCGATGTTGAGGAATTCGACCGCGATCTCGACCATGCCGTCGCCGTTGGTATCGTAAAAATCGAGGAACAGGTCGAAATCATCGACATACTCGTCGCCGTCGTAGTCCTCCAGAACGGTCGCGCCCAAGCCTTCGACCGGATGATCGGGGCGGAGGCGCGCGTCACCGTCCACGTCGAAGTCCGCGACATTCGAGTAGAACAGGTCAAGCGTGATGTCGAGCGCGGGATCGAGGTAGTAGAAGTCGCTTCGCATGACGAGCGGATCGCCGTTGGCCGCATCAAGTTCGCCGGCGACCACGCCATAGCGCGAACCAAGCGGGCCTTCCACGCGCACGTTCTTGCCGATCATGATGCGATTCGGGCTGATGATCGCGTACTCGATCTTCTTGTTGATGCGGAAGTCCATCTGGATCGTGCGCGTAATGTTGCCATCCACGCCCTGGGCGGTCACGCGAACAACCGGCGCATTGGCGACCAGCTCGTACTTCAGGCGAAAGTACGGCCCCAGCGGATTCGGATTGCCCAGATCGTCTGTGGTCAGGGCGATGGGGAGAACGCGAAGCGTCCCGGTGGTGTAGTCGATCTCGGGCAGACTCGCATCGCCCAGGTCGATCTCGACCGTGTGCGAGTCCGCCAAGTGGGCGTTGCGGACCGCCTCCACCACGCCGTCGGGCAGCGTAGCCTCCGTATAACCGGTGGGGGGCAGCACGTCGACGGCACCATCGGTGACGACGTCGTACGTTCCCAGCCACAGATCGTGCCCGAAGACATCGGTCACGACGCCTTTTTCCACGACGAACCGGCTTGACTCGGAGGCGAGACGCCGGGCGGCGAAGACCAGCCCCGTTTCCGCGGCGCTCATCGCCCGCGACACCTTCATGGCCGAGTCGGCGGTGCGCAGGTTCCCTTGCGCCACCACGGCCATGACGGCCGCCAGCGAGCTGAAGATCACCATGAACATCATGGCCAGGACGGACGAGACGCCGCGGCGGCGCCGCGTCAAGCGGCGCGCAAGGCTCCGGTGTGTCGTTCGTCGTCGATCGGTTCGTGAAGCGGCATCATGTCGATTCATCGCGCTTTCTCCGCGCCTCCTGCAGTAGCATGGATCGTGCAGGCTCGCGACGCTGTGCGCCGCGGTCCGTTCAAACGTCAGTTCGGGGTGATCCAACTAACACGCGTCATCTCTCTGGGAGTCGGGTCCGACGGCGCCTGATAGGTCACGATGACTTCCACCCGGAGCATGTTGGTCGCCCCGTCCGGCTGGACACTCGTGATGTCAAATGGATCGACGTTGTACACGTATACGGTCTGGGTCCAGCCGGGCATGTTCGTGATGACTTGGCGTTGCGCGTTGATCGGCCCGTTGGGAGGGTCGAAGTCAGCGGAGAAGATCAAGCCTCCGCCGTCGCCGTCGAAGTCGTCGATGTCGTCTAAATCTACGACCGAGGTTTCGTTGATCTCCCATCCCCAGCCGCCGATCAGGTCGCCGGTGTCCGGGTCGTAAATGAGCCCGGTGACCGGATCATGCCGGGGCAGCTTCAACGTCATCTCGCGGATTTCGTTGCCCAGCAGCGTGGCCGTGCTCGCGTGGGTGGACCAGTTGTTCTTGATATGGAAGGCCTGCTGGGCTGAGACGATGGCCACGACGCCCACGCCCACAATGATCGTGGCCAGGGCCGTCTCGATCAGCGTGAACCCGCGCCGCGCCTCGCCGCGTCGTTTCAATGTACTGAAGGTCATACTCCCACTTCCTTCACGCCTCCGGGTGTATCGAATCATCAATCATGAGACGAGCGAACTCATCTTGAAGATCGGCAGGATGATCGCCATGGCGATGAAGCCGACGACCGATCCGAGCAGAATGATCATGATCG
>JADFGE010000148.1 GCA_022567855.1 Planctomycetota bacterium
TGCGCTGAGAGACGAAGACGATCGTCTTGCCATCCGGAGACCATGCGGGCGCGCCATCGGTGCCGTCGTGTTGGACAATGCGCCGTATGCAGGAGCCGTCCGCGTTCATGACATAGATATCCCACTCTTCATCGAGGCTGTCGACTGCATCACGGTTCGAGGAGAAGACGATTGACATCCCGTCTGGGGACCAGTCCGGAACGCGATTCCCCTTCCCGTCGCCGGTGGTGTTCGTCAGTTCTCGTAGGTTGGAGCCGTCGGGATTGATGGCGTAGATTTCCGACGCCTTCCAATCCTCCCTTGAGACGTCAAAAACGATCTTCCGCGGGCTCGACTTTTCGAGGCCATTGGGCGAAACCTGACCCGTGTCGGCGGGATTGGCCGAGGACGTAGTCAACGAGAGTACCATCATCGCCAGATGCTTGGTCATGGCCTTGTCTCTTGGCGGGTTGCCCGATCAGTTCTGCTCCGACAGTACCAGTACGTGGTGCAGAATGTTACCGAGCAGTCTTCGCGCCGAGTTGGGCTGGTAACCGGCGATGCCCCAGCAGGGTTGGTCAAGGAGGGCGTGGCTGATGTCTTCGCGTGAAAAGAGCACGCGCGGCCGGCCGTCGATGATCATGCCGCGCAGCCGAGGCGTTGTTTCGTGTGCTCCGAAGACTTCAAAGGAAAACGGGCGGTACTCCAGGCGACTCAGATGGGCCGCGCCGCGAAGACCCTGCCCCGTGACGATCCGATGACGACGTAGCGACCGGATCGGTGCTCCGAAAATTTCCGTGCAGGCCTGTTCGGCGGAGAGTGTGAACTGTCCGCGCCCGCCGGGTGTCTCGAACAGGACAACACCACCGGCCTCAACGTATGCACGAAGCGCGTTGCGCTGCGGGCCGGTAAAGTGATGCTCGTCGAGGCCGCTGGCGACGACGAGGTCCGGCGGAGGATCGAGTTGATGGATCCGAGCCAGTGGATGGTCCAGAAGCGTGATCGCAAACTCGTGCTGTTGTCGCATCGCGGCGCTAAACACGGTCAACGCTTGCGGCTCGGCGTCCCAGTTGTCGGTGTGGATAGCGCGAACGATGGTCGCCGTCGCCAGCGGGGCCTCGAATCGCATGTCGTCTTGCGGATCGTCGATGCCCGCAACAAAGTGCGGCGCCAGTCGCGGCCGCGGCCGGTTTAGTTCCGAGGCGTAGAAATAGATGTTGGCGGCGGTTCGATAGTGGCTGCGCTTATTGTCAAGGCGTGCCTGGAACGTGGTGGAAAAATCGGTGGTCGGGGCGAGGATAATCAGCTCCCGCACGCCGTTGGACAAACCTCGCAGGGTTGGACGCTTGTTCTGCACCGGCAGCAAAATCGTGTACGCCCAATGATCCTCGCCCAGTGTGCGCCAGTCGTACTGCGGATACATCACGCGGCCGATCTTCTCGATCGAATCGGCGAACGCGTGGGCTTCACCTTCGTTGACGGCAAACAGCAGCCCACCGAGGTCGAGATAGGCACGGAGTTTGTCGAGCGGCTCGATCTTCGGGCGGGTGGGGGCCTGAGGTTGGTTGGCGATCTCGCCCGCCGCACGCGCGCGATACAGTTGCCTCATCTGCCGCACATAGGCATCGATATCCTGCGGGAGCTGATCGAGCCAGCCGACGCGCTGATGCGACGCGAAGTAGAGCATGGGGGCGTCGAGCCATTCATGCGGCTCGGACTGGAGATCGACGATCTGCCAGTTCAGCCCGCTTTCAGTGGTTGCCTGAAGCCACCCGGTGAGATTGGCGACGTCGCGGGGGCGATTGTTCCAGGCGACGTCGGCATCTTGCAGCTTGTTGATCGCCACCGGCACCCGACCACGACTGAGGAATAACAATGCGAAGGCCAAATCGCTTGCGCGCACCTGGGCGGCCCGCCCGTCGCCGGCGATCCGTCGGTTGGCGGTCATCTGTCGCGTGGTGGGATCCCAGGTGCACAGGCGACGCAGAAGCTCGGCCGCGGCTTGGCGATACCAGTCGTGCCCGCCGAAGAACTTGTACCCGCTGGCCAGGCCGGCTCGCTCCACCGCGTAAAGGTAGTAGTAGTAATAGGTGAATCGATTGGGATTCTCATCCGGGGCGAAGTTCTCGTCCATCCATTTCAAGGCGTCGGCGATCGCCAGTTGTGAGGGTGTCTGGCGGTTGGGGTTGATAGCGACGTACTCCTGAGAATGGAGCAGGTCCTGGGTGATAAAAAGGGTGGCGAGCCCGGCCGCGGTCATGGAGCCGGTGGATTGCCCGTCGCCGGTGTAGTTCCACCCGCCGTCGGCCAACTGCATGTTCAGGAACCGATCCTCGATCATTCGCCAATACCGTGCGTCGACTCCGAGCCCGCGCTTGGCCGCCTCCCAGAACGCCAGCGCGCCGAATTGGGTGATGGAATTGTCGCGCCGCGTCGTGTTGGGCTGTTGACGATAATTCCAACCACCGACACCCTCGCTGAACCCATCGACGAGCCATTTCGTGTCGTCAGCGAGTAACTCGTTGAACTTCGGCGGCAGCAGGGCCCAGACGTTGGCCCGCATCGAGACCGCATACGTGCCGTCCATACCGACCGTCTCGAGATACGAGACGGCGTCGCGCAGGCGCGGGTCCTGGAAGGTTTCGCCGGCTGAGAGCAAGGCCAGCACGACGAGCGCGCTGTAGCCGCCCCTTTGTTTACTCTCGCCGGTGGGAAGTTTGGCCGGCTCCCAGAATCGTGCGGGGTCCTTGCGCGCATAAAGCTCTTGGACTATCGCCCCGATCGCCCGCTGCACGTGCTCGTCGCTGAGCGTGGCGGCCGTGATCGAGTCCTGGCCAGCGACAGTGGGTGACAGCAGTGCGACGCTCGTCACGGCCGCGGCCAGGAGACATCCTGCTCGTTGCGCGATGGTCATGGTCACCGCATGAGGTACATCACGCGAGGTGAGCCGAGGTCGTTGACGAACGATCGAATCGCATCGGCGTCGAGAAGGTTTGCCGGCCGTGTCTGTTCGTGGGCCATCAGGGCCTCGGCGAACGACGGAGGCCGGCGCAGGATCACCACGGTCGAGGCCCCGGCGCGCAGGCCGGCCGATTTCTCCGCCCGAACGATCGCGTCGTCGAGATACCCGATCCCGTCGATCAGGCCGTTGTCGACGGCGGCTTGGGCGGTAAAGATGGACCCGTCGGCCAGCGCGTCGATTTTCGCCGCATCGGTGATGGCAGTCTTACGGCCGTCTTGTACGCGCTGATTGAACGTGTCGTAGGCGGCGTCGAGCATGGTCAGAATCTTCTGTCGATCCTTGTCGTTCCAGCTTCGAAACAGATCGTTGGCGGTATCTTTCTCGGGCGAACCGGTGGCGACGAGGGTGACCGGCTCGATGCCGACTTTGTCCATCAAACCTTCGAACGTGAATATCTGCGCGATGACGCCGATGCTCCCGGTGATACAGGTTGGCTCGGCGACGATCTCATCTGCGCCGCAGGAGATGTAGTAGCCGCCGGACGCCGCGATGCCGCCGTAGCTGGCGATGATCGGAAGGCCGGCCTTCTTCAGACGCTCGATCTCGTACCAGATCTGATCGGATGATGTGACGCCGCCGCCGGGAGAATCGACACGAAGAACGACGGCGCGGATGTCGGACTCCTGCAGCACGTAGTCCACCGCGTTGTGAACGAACGCCGCCTGACCCGAGTCGATGATTCCCTCCACGGGGATGACCGCGATGGTGCTGCGGTTGCCGTCCCGGTAAAGCTCCTCCAGGATGACGGTCTGGATGTTGGAGAGGCTGAACATCATGATCAGGCCCACCGACAGGCCGACGACGAAGACTGCGGCGAACGCAAACAGGCCGAAGATGAACCACAGCGCCGTGGACAGGCCGCCGGGCTTGGCTACGACGTGTACGACTTGCGGCGCCGCGCGCGTCGGGCCGGTTGGCGCCGGATGCTCGTTCGTTTGATTCATGGAGGATTCCTCAGAAAAAGGGGCGGTGGGAGTCGGAACGGGCTTGCCCCGGGGTCGGTCGACGATCGGCGGCGATTCACGATTCAGTTCGTATCGTAGCAGGGACCGGTTCGCGTCGAGGGCCGACGTGCCTCAGACGGCTCAGAGGGAGATCGGCGCGCCGTCCAGCTACACTAGCGACGCCCATGGGCGATGAAACCTCCGAGCAATACCTGAAGCCGTACCGCGAGGCGATGAAGCAGTACGGGCCGGGGTTCGAGGCGACGCTGTGGAACAGTCGCGAAGCCCAGGTGCTGCGCTTCGATGTCATGATCGACCTGGCCCGGTTCGCTGAATGCGTCGTTCTTGATGCCGGCTGCGGACAGGGCGATTTCGCGGCGAGACTCATTGAGCGCGGGGTGGCGTTTACGCGGTACGTCGGGATCGACGCCATGGCCCAGATGATCGAGACGGCTCAAGCGCGCCAGCTTGAGAAGTGTGAGTTTCGGGTCGCCGACCTACTGAGTGTTCCTGCGGTTTTGGGTGACGTTGAGCCGGACTATGTCTGTATCTCAGGGACGCTCAATACGATGGATGAGGAGGCGGCTCGACGACTCGTGTCGGCGGCGTTCGAGGCGGCGGCCCAGGGCGTGATCTTCAACTTCCTTTCGGACCGGCCACATCCGCGATTTGAGGGCAAAGACCTGACCCCGGCGAGGCGGTTCGACACCGTGCGCTGGCTCGACTGGTCGTTGGGCCGCAGCAGCCGCGTCAGCTTCACCCAGGCGTATTTGGATGGGCACGACGCGACGATCATGATCGAGCATGATGGGTGAGGCGAGGCCCGCTTCAGCGGGCCGCGGGCGTCGCCGCTTGATGCGGTCGATCGTACAACGTACTCTCCTGAGTTATGGCGATTGTTGTTTTCGAGCACAGTGCGACGACCGGGGCGCTTCGACTCGCCGCGACGCTGCGGGACTACGGCCACAAGCTTCGCGTCGTTGGGCTGAACGAACATGATGAGATCCCCATGGATCTGGATGATGTGGACGGCGTCGTGACGACCGGCGGGCCGCAGTCGGCCAATGACGACCGTCCTTGGATTGAGCCGGAGATAAGGTTCCTCCAGGCCGCTCATGAGGCTGAGCTACCCATCGTCGGCCTGTGTCTGGGCTGCCAGGTGCTGGCCAAGGCCCTGGGCGGGGAGGTGGGGCCGATCAAGGGCGGGATCGAGCTCGGCTGGCACGAGGTGAGCCTCACCGATGCCGGTCGCGACGACATCATCCACGCCGGCCTCGCCTGGGAGTCGATGCAGTTTCACTGGCACCGCGAGCAGGTGACCAAGCCGCCGCCCGGCGCGCGGGTGCTGGCGAAATCCAAGCGGTGCGACGTGCAGGCTTGGGCGCTTGGTCTTCGCACCTACGCATTTCAATATCACCCCGAGGTGTATCCGGAGACGATCGACATCTGGGCCGAGGATGAACCCGAAGCGCTCGAGGAGGCCGGCGTTCTGCTCGATCAATTCAACGAGCAAACGCGAGCGCACTACCCGGCCTTTGAGCGACTGACGGCTCGTTTGTTCGAGTCGATTGCCCTGCTGCTCATGCCCGCAGATCGACGCATTGCAGGCCTCGTCAAAGACCTGCACCACTAGCGAAAAAGGGGACGGGAGTCTTTCTTGCCGCCTCATGCGCCTAACGCCCTCAATCGTCAATGAGAAAGTCGATCAGGCGGTCGCCCTGCTCGAGGAATTCGAGATCGACGCCTGGCTGACGTTCGTGCGCGAAACGACCGAAGCGGGCGATCCCGTATTGCCGCTGATTCTCGGGCAGAACCTCACCTGGCAAAGCGCACTGATCGTGACGCGCAGCGGCGATCGCATCGCTATCGTAGGTAAATATGAGGACGATGCGGTCAAATCCACCGGCGCATGGAATGAAGTGGTCCCGTACGTGAAGGGCATTCGTCAGCCGCTTCTGGAAACATTGACTCGCCTCGCTCCGCAGACGATTGCCGTCAACTATTCCCTGGATGATGTGAAATCCGACGGGCTGACGCATGGAATGTTTCTGTTGCTCAACGAGCACCTCGCCGAGACGGTCTACGGTGGACGGCTGGTGCCGGCCGATCGGATTATCCGGGCGCTTCGTAGCCGAAAGACGCCGAGTGAACTGGAGCGGATTCGCAAGGCGATCGCCGTGACGCAGCAGATATTTGGTGAAGTCAGTGAGTTTGCCCAGCCGGGGCGAACCGAAATGGAAATCGCCGAGTTTATGCGCGGTCGCGCCGCGGGCTGTGGCGCTCAGACCGCGTGGGACGCCAATCAGTGTCCGATCGTCACCACCGGGCCGGATTCGATGATTGGTCATGGGTATCCCTCGGCTGAGTTGAGCATTCACCCCGGGCGCATCTTCCATCTTGACTTCGGCGTGATGTTGGATGACTACTGCGCTGATCTTCAGCGGGCGTGGTATGTGCCGGCTGAGGGCGAGACGGCGCCGCCCGATGACGTGCAGCGAGCGTTCGATACGGTGGTCAAGGCAATCCATAGCGCAGCCGATGCGTTGAAGCCGGGCGTTCAGGGGTGGCGGATCGACGAGATTGCGCGCACGGTCGTCACGGACGCCGGGTATCCCGAATATCAGCACGCGACGGGTCACCATGTCGGGCGAGCTGCGCACGATGGCGGCGGTGTGTTGGGGCCGAAGTGGGAGCGCTACGGCCGCACGCCTTTCTACAAGATCGAGCCCGGGAACGTGCTCACGTTGGAGCTGGGTATTGAGAACACCGGCGGCCGCGGTTACATCGGTCTGGAAGAGATGGTGCTCGTCACCGACACCGGCTGCGAGTTCATTTCAACGCCGCAGACAATCCTGCCGATGTTGGAGTATTGAAACGGTAGCAAACTGGGTGCGGGGATGTAAAGGGATCTCGATGCCGTGCCGTGAGACTGGGGTGAATCACCAAGAGCTGGAGCGATGAGGGTTCAAATGAAATGTGCAGCGTTCCATTTCGCGGTCAGTGTTCGATCCACATCTTCCTTGTGGGTTGTTGGCTTATGTTTGATGTCCGCTCTCGGTGGCTGTAAACCGCAGCAAAGTCGGGCAATCGCCAAGCCGATCACTAGACTTCAGTTTCACATCGTTGTCACGAAAGAGGAACTGCCATCAGCGCAGCTTACTCAACTGCGAATTGCGCTCGCGACTGGTGAAACGACGGTTGCCGAGATGAGGAATGTCCAATGGTTTCGGAGCAGAGACCGGACGATGTGGTCT